>JBDLPR010000021.1:0-11824 GCA_039800985.1 Actinomycetota bacterium
AATAAAAATTCATACGACACTTACGAAATTGACTATAAAAAAATCGTGATCAAATTCTATGAAAGTACCAAAAGAAAGAAAAGATCGACTACCGCCTTGATAAGTCAATTGATTACATTGATGACGGCGCAATTGTCTTAACTGATGGTGAACGTCTTGAAAATAAGTTCAACATGATAATTCCACCATTCGTTGGTCAAGATTTCTTAAAAGAAACACCTGGCTTAGCAAACGATGCAGGCTTCATTGCTGTGAAACCTACTTACCAAACCGAAAAATGGGATGACATTTATGCAGTCGGTTTGGCTGCAGCAGTTAAAGCTCCGTGGCAAACTCCAACACCAGTTGGTATTCCTAAGACTGGTTTCCCAACTGAGCAAATGGCTCACACTGCAGCCAAAAACATTGCTGCACAAATTAAAGGTGAAGTTCCAAATCACGAAAAAGATTTTGGTGACATTCCTGCAGTTTGTGTAATGGATGCTGGCAATAACGGTGTATTAATACTTGCTGACAAAATGCTTCCACCTCGTAAGCATGGTGTTTTGATTCCAGGTCCACAGAATCACTTATTCAAACTTGGATTCGAGAAGTACTTCATCTGGAAGATGAAGAATGGCAAAGTAACACTTCCATAGACCACTTCCCGACAAAGTGGACAAGGGCCCAGATCTATAGATCTGGGCCCTTGCTTATAAAAATAAAACTATTTTTGGGAATCTTGTTTAGCAATTTCAGATCGAACTTCATCCATATCAAGTCCTTTAACAGCTTGGATTAATTCTTCAAAAGATGGCGCAGGTAGCGCGCCAGGTTGGCTGAACACCAAGATCCCATCTCTAAATGCCATCAAGGTTGGAATTGAAGAAATACCTGCAGCAGCAGCAAGTTCTTGCTGATCTTCGGTATCAACTTTGCCAAATGTAATTTCAGGATACTTAGTTGAGGCATCTTCAAAAACTGGAGCAAACATTCGACATGGTCCGCACCAGGCTGCCCAAAAATCAACGAAGGTTATTCCTTCTGCCAGAACTGTTGTTTCAAATGTTTCTTTGGTTAATTCGATTGTGCTCATTTTCCCTCTTATTAAATTCGACACGAATTTTCATTATTTAGACGTTGACGTAGTGCATAAAAAAGTAAGCCGACTCCAGCTGCTGCTAAATATGGCTGAACCGGTGCAAAGTACTCAATGGCGCCAGAGTATCCAAGTGCAATCAGCGCTAACTTATTACACACAGGACAACCAATTGCCAAGAATGAAAAGAAGCCACCGAATCCACCCAGTTTTGCTTCGCGATCTGTCAAGACAACATTTTCAACTTTTACATAAGTTGCAAATAAAAGTCCGGAAAGAATTGAAGTGGCAACTAAAACTGGCATGGCCCAACTGGTTACTGCAATGTCGCGCCCAAAGACATCATTATTTATAACTACTGTTGGAAGCCCAATGATGAAGTATGTTGCCGCTGTTACTAAGACAGCGACTACCCAACGACGTACTGGCCAAGCCAACAATGCAGTAAAACAGTTAAGTTGCAATTAGCGACCGAAAATCTTCCCAAGCAAAGATGGTTTATCTGCGGAAGCTGTTGCAGGTTTACTTGCACAGTCACATCTTTGATTCTTTGGAACACCTGCAAAAACTTGATCAAGGTGATTTCCGCAACCACTGTAGGTTACTTTTCCACATTTACGGCAATTTACTCGACTACACATTTCTTCTCCTATTTTTTCTTAATTTGTTACTAGTTGTCCGCCGGCATTGACCCAGTCAATGACGCCGCCATCCATGTCATAAATATTTGTAAAACCTGCATCAGACATCACTTTGACAGCTTGACCAGAACGATTACCGCTACGGCAGTAGACGGCATAAGTCTTACTCTTATCTAATTTCGAAACTTCTTCTTCAAAATTTCCACTCTCAAAGTCAATATTGACTGCATTTTCTAAGTGGCCTTCGGCAAACTCTGCTGGAGTGCGCACGTCAAGAACAACAATCCCAGCCTGTTTGGTCACATCTGAAAATTCTTTTGGCGAAACTTTCTTAGCGCTACTCGAACCACAGCCAGCAAGTAGCAATGCGGCAGAAAGAGCTCCAATTGAAATTGTTACTAATTTCTTCATTTTTATCCTTTTGGGCTAATCCTTGAAATAGTAACATACCCCTAGGGGTATCTAAATTTCGCTAGGATAGGTCTTATGTCGGCAATAAGTGAATGGGCAGAGAACCTGCAAAAATGGGCAATTCCTGATGAAATTCTTGGCCAGGCTCCTGAATCACCATGGATCCACCCACCAGAACTGTTTGTAGCTGGCGAAACCATAGAGCAAAGCCCTTCACATCAACGCGCAATCGAAGCACTGCCTGCAGATGGGTCAGTCCTTGATGTTGGGTGTGGTGGTGGGATTGCAGCATTTGCTTGCGCCAGCAAAGCCAAGACTGTATTTGGCGTAGATCATCAATCAAAAATGTTAGAAATGTTTGCGCAGCGAGCTGAAAAAGAAAATCTCGAGCATTTAGAAATACTTGGAGACTGGCTTGAAGTTAGTGCACAAACACCTTTGGCTGATGTTGTTACTTGCCATCACGTTGTTTATAACGTGCAAGACATAGTGCCATTCTTGTTGGCACTTGATGCCCACGCAATCAAAAGAGTCGTAATTGAAATGCCGGTCAGTCATCCCTTAGCAAATATGAGCGATGCTTGGAATCATTTTTGGAACCTAGATCGTCCAGAAAAACCAGGTGCAGATGATCTAATAAATGTCTTGAAAGAAATTGGCATTAATGCATCAATTGAATATTGGGAAAATTCGAATTTTCGGAAAATCGACTTAGAACTTGAGTCACAATTTATGCGCATTAGATTGTGTTTACCCGAGACTAGGCAAAGTGAAGTTCTGGAATATTTAAAGAGCAGAGCGCTGAACCATACTCGTAAATTGGCAACAATTTGGTGGGACAAGTAATTTTGTTACTTTTTTGTGCATAAAGTGCTTAACTAGGTACTGGTTCGAAAAAGAAGAGGAAAAATAAATGGCCAGAGTTGTGATTCTGGGTGCTGGTGTTGCAGGACATACCGCAGCGCTTCATTTGCGAAGGCAAATTGGCAAAGAACATGACGCAGTTGTTGTATCGCCTAATTCAAAGTGGAATTGGATTCCGTCGAATATTTGGGTTGGCGTAGGCCAGATGACCGACAAACAAGTTACTTTTCCACTTGCGCCAATTTATAAGCGCAAGAATATTGAATTCCATCAAGCTCTAGCTGTTGAACTTCATCCAGAAGGTGGCGCTGAACTTAATAATTCTTATGTGAAAGTCAGATACACCGATCCAGCAAAACTTAATCAAGAAACAAATCTTGAATATGATTTTTTGATTAACGCGACAGGCCCTAAGTTAAATTTCGGCGCAACACCAGGATTAGGTCCGGATGGACATACTTGGTCAGTATGTACGGCAGGTCATGCAACTGAAACCGCAAAAGAATTTGAAAAAGTTTTACAGAATCTAAAAGCTGGGCAACGTCAAACTCTATTAATTGGCATGGGACATGGAACTTGTACTTGCCAAGGTGCGGCATTTGAATACACATTCAATGTCGAACATGAGATAAGAAGTGCCGGAGTTAGAGATCTAGCCGAAATCATCTACATCACAAACGAAGAACGTCTTGGCGACTTTGGTATGGATGGAATGAATTTTGGAATTCAAGGAAACACGATTTCTAGTGAGTTTTTCACGCAATCCCTCTTCCAAGAGCGTGGGGTAAAAGCGATTTTGTCTGCTGCTGTTGAAAAAGTCGAACCAGGTGTTGCGCATTATGAATTGATTGACGGAACAAAAGGCATGCAAAATTTTGATTTCGCCATGCTGCTTCCTCCTTTCCGGGGTGTGGACATGAAAGCTTTCGACAAAGCAGGCACAGATATCACGGATCAAGTTTTTGCGCCAAGTGGATTTATGAAAGTTGATGCGGATTACTCTGCAAAACCTTACGAGCAGTGGAGCCCAGCCGATTGGCCTAAGACTTATCAAAGCGTTAAGTACGACAACATTTGGGCAGCAGGAATTGCATTTGCACCTCCGCATCAAATGTCAAAACCTAGAACAAGTCCAAACGGAACAGCAATTACTCCCGCGCCACCTCGCACCGGAATGCCTTCTGGTGTAATTGGAAGAGCAGTCTCGCAAACAATTGCTGAACGAATTAAACATGGCAATGCTGGAAAAGTTCACACAGCTTCAATGGCTGAAATGGGCGCCGCATGTATTGCTTCTGCAGGAAAAGGCTGGCTTGATGGTCAAGCAGCTTCCATGACGGTTTATCCAATCATTCCGGACAAGGAAAAATACGGGGCTGATGGTAGAGATACCAATGAAACGTATGGCGAAATTGGTTTAAGCGCGCATTGGATGAAACATCTATTGCACTATTTATTTATCTACAAGGCTAAAGCAAGACCATTTTGGTACTTGATACCGGAATAAGAGGAATTTATGAGCAATGTAGTTACATTTCCAAATGCAAAACTGCCAACCAAGCGTGAATTACGAGCCCGAACAAATTTGCCTTATCAACTTTGGAGATTTGTAATTTTAAATTTCAAAATGATCAAAATGATCACCAAAGGACATCACTAAATCACTGAAATTTAAAAGTTGCATTTAATTTATTAAACTAAATTAAGTTGGCCTAAGAACTTTAGGTCAACAAGCCGCCTTAGCTCAGTTGGTAGAGCAATTCCCTCGTAACGAATAGGTCGAGAGTTCGATTCTCTCAGGTGGCTCGTGAAAAATAACCGTAACTTCATTTGGCAAGCTTTCCCTTTATTTTTAGTAGGACTAACGCTTCGTCCACTAACTACAGCAATTGGTCCAGTTCTTCCAGAAATTCGCGCCGAATTCGGAATGTCGGCAACCACTGCAGCGATCCTTTCAACATTGCCAGCGATTGCCTTTGGAGCAGGCGCTTTTTTTGTTCCACGAGTTTTGCATCGCATAACGCCAAATCATGCACTTAGCTACGCACTTTTAATCATCGCTTTAGGCGCTCATCTTCGAATGATTCCAACTATGACTGCATTGTTTATAGGAACCTTAGTCATTGGATTAGGTGTTGCTCTTGGGAATGTAATTCCATCAGTAATTGCCCGAAGAGATTTTCCCAAAAACATTGGTGGTGTAATGGGAATGGTGATTGGTGCAATTTCATTAGCACCAGCAATCTCAGCTCAAATCACTTTCCCTCTAACTCAATCTTTCAATTCCTGGCGTTGGGCTTTATACATATGGGCAATATTCCCAATTCTGGTCTGGTTTTCTTGGCGAGGTTATTCAAGACAACATTCAAGTAATGCTGTTCTTGATACGCCACATAACATGAAAAAACTTCTTAGGAATCCGCTTGCCTGGTCCTTGGTTTTATATTTTGGCTTCCAATCAACAAACTACTATTCACTTGGTTCTTGGTATCCAACAATTCTGCGCGAAGCTGGAATTAGTCCAACAATTGCTGGTTATCAATTGGCGCTAATGGTAATGACTGGATTTCCAGCCGGGTTAATCATTCCGCCACTTGCCACAAAATATAAATCCCAAGTCGGATTATGTGTTGGATCGGTTGCTTTCTTTGCTGCCGGATTGCTTGGTATTTACATTTTCTCCGCTACAGGTTGGTGGCCAAATGGAACATGGCTATGGTCAACACTCTTGGGAATCGGATTGAGTACATCGTTTCCACTTGCATTAACTTTGGTTTTGCTAAGAACTGAGGATCAAGAAACTGCACGAGACGTAACTTCGTTTATGCAGGGCATCGGATACTTTATTTCTGCAATTGGACCAGTCGTCTTGGGTGTAATTAGAGATTCAACAAACTCTTGGAACCTGGCATATGCAGCACTGGCTGTGGCATTACTCATCCAACTAGTTTCTGGCGTAATCGTTTCTAGACCAGTAACAATTAAAACTAATTAACCAAGTTTTTTAAGCACATCAGCGCCTGCAAGGCGACCTGTCGAAATTGCAGTTTCTGTATATAGAGTTCCCATGAAATCGCCACAAAGATGAATTCGACCATTATCTCTGGTGAAAATTGGCTGCAATTTAGCACGTCCAGGGAAGTTATAAGTCTGACCTTCATGCCATTTAACTATTTGCGTTTCAACCACAGTCTTTGAAAAGCCAGGAAAGATTTCGTCTAAATCACGAAGGTATGTTTGAGCAATTGTTTTCTCATCTTCTTTGATTAGCTTGTCCGCCCAGTCAGTTGCGGTGAAAACAAATAATGAACTTCCCTTGCCTCGAGTCTTTTCAGCACTTCTTATGACGCTTGTTTGATTGGTGAAAATAGTGAAGGAACGCTTTGGTGTGGCAATCCCGTAACTGTTATCCCAAACCGCGCTGTCTTCATTAGTTAGAAATGCACCTGCAACGTAAGGAACATATTTAATTTTTGAAAGGGCATCCATTAAATCTTCAGGTGCACCTTTAAGAACTTTATGTGTATTACAGGCTCGATTAGCCATGACAACATGCTTTGCCTGGATTGTGTGATCACCAGAAGAATCGGCATAAGTTATCGAAACATGATCGTCATAAACCACAACTTCTTTAACTGGTGAGTTTGTTTTAATTCGATCATGACCAATCGCATCAGCAAGTTTTTCAATATATGTTGAAGCCCCACCCCAAATACTGTTACCTAGACTTGGATTTTTATCCCAAACAATTTTGAAATAGCCAACGCCAGTTCCAGCAGCAACTTCACTAACACGGCCACCACTTCGGGTCACAGTTGCGCTAAACATTGCCATTGCATCACCTGAAGTTTTGCCAACAAAATCTTCGAATGTGCGATCATTTTTATAGTTATAAATTCGGTCTTGAAAATCCCAATAACTTTCATCCGGTTTGCGTTTTGAAATGCGCGAGTAATACAAAACAGCAAGGCGGACTTTAATTCCAGAAGTAATCAATTGAAAACGATCTTTAAGTTTCATTTTTATTCGGAATGGATAAAACTCAACAGCGCCGCTGGTTATCAACGATCCATTCATAGCTAGTCCAGCCAAGTGCCCATCGATTCCGCGTATTTCAACACCGGCTTCATCTGCAAGACGTTGGGTTTCAGATCCTGGCCCACTAAATACGTGACCGCCAGTGTTTAACCAGTATTCACCGCGTCGTTCTGAACGAATACGTCCACCAAGGCGATCATCAGATTCAAGTACCAAAAGATGTTTGTTTCGGCATTCAAATGCGGCGCTAAGTCCAGCTAGCCCACCACCGACAACGACTACGTCGTACATTAAATCTCCCTTTAGGTTGAATTAACTCTACATAAACCTCTGGACATTAATTGTCGATTTTTCAGAATTAGCAACTCTTTGGAACAGACAGGTTTGTTGAATATCTCAGCGCAACCCAGAGGCGCACATTAACCAAAATTAACTAATTAGGTGTAGATCTCTTGCAGCTTTCATCAGGTCTTCGCGAGCATCCGGATGCGCGGCGTTATTAATTAAATTGAGTGCTTGCTGCCGTTGTGATGCCCCAGCACAATGGGCTGCGCCATTTTCTGTGACAACATAACTGTGCTGGAAGCTTGTCACTGGTTCAACTAATTTTGGAACGATCGTTGAGGTGTTGGATTTTTCATGCCACGAAGGTAGTGCCATAAACGCCAATCCTTTTTTGGAATTTAAAGCCCCGACAATAAAGTCAGTCGAACCGCCAAAACCTGAATAAATGCGATTCTTGATTCGGCTTGAATTTGCTTGATCAAATAAATCGACTTGTAATGCAGCATTAATACTCATCATTTGCTGCTGCTTGCCGATGTTGCCAGAGCTATTGGTCACTTCTGTTCTACGCATGCGAACTCGGGGATTTAAGTTAATCCAGTCGTAAAGTTCTTGTGATCCAAAAACAAATGATGCGGTGATGTGTGAGCGAACATCTAGCGCTCCAGCTTTGCGCAGCTCAAGCACGCCGTCACTGAACATCTCAGTCCAAATACGTAAACCTTTTCTTGCTAGCAAAGCAATTAATACAGCATCTGGAATGGCACCGATTCCAAGTTGAAGCGTTGAACCATCGCTAATTCGAGTTGCAATTTCATTTCCAATTTTTCCTGCAACTTCTGATGGTTCAGAATGAGGTTTTGTTTTGAGAGGATCACTAACCTCGATTAAGTAGTCGATGTCTTCAAGTGGGATTTCAGAATCACCAAATGTGTAAGGCATGTGCGGGTTGGCTACCGCAACAACTATGCCGTTATGTTTTCTGGCAGATTCAATTGCCGCAGGTAAGACATTTACTTCATTTCCAAGACTTACTAGGCCAGCACGTGGCGTTGAAGTATGAATAACTACTAAGTCAGGACGAGTATGAGTCTTGATCATCCGTGGAACCAAACTTAACCGACCTGGAAAATATTCAAGGCGTTCACTATTTCGCA
This sequence comes from Actinomycetota bacterium, assembly GCA_039800985.1. GTDB lineage: Bacteria > Actinomycetota > Actinomycetes > S36-B12 > UBA5976 > UBA5976. The sequence goes on from JBDLPR010000021.1 coordinate 8,475, forward strand.
TACCGGCGCCAACAAAGGCGCTTTCCAAGGTAACGCCATCACGATCTGGAATACCAGGTTGAGCGTTGAGCATATTCAGGCGATATTCGCCAAGTTCTTTGTCTAACTCGGCTAGGAATTTAAATGGTGTGCCGAAGTTTCCGGAAACTATTACTCGAGGATTTTTAGGTAATTTTTCAATAAATAATGAGATTCGATCGATATCAATAACTTGCATTTCGTGCCATCCGATTTAGTTTCGTAACTCAATCGTAAGCCCTAGATAAAAACTAATTTGCAATCGGAATCTGTGAACCCAAAGAGTTCACTGTTTCGACGCTGCGATTGAGCGCCTTTTCCAATCGATCCTTAGATTCAAGTGTGAAGTCGCTCTCATTTAATGCTTTTTGAATATTGATCACGCGAACTGGAAAAGAATCTGTAATTAAAGTTGGTATTTGTTCAACTTTCGAGATAGCTATCGTGCCATCAGGATTTTCACTTATAGTCCAGCGAACTAACAATCCTTCAGATTTGATTGTGGTTGGTTCGCGATGGGCGGCAATTAAATTTCCATGACCATAAGCAACCCACATATTCTTTATTTTTGTTATCGGTTGAACTGAATGTGAATGAGCACCTTCAATTAAATCTATGACTCCACTTTGAGCCAGCTCTTGGGCCAATTGAACCTGATCATCATTTGGTTGATTTGTGTATTCAGTGCCCCAGTGGATTTTTGCGATTACAAATTGTGCTCCAGCACTTCTTGCCAATTTTGCTTCAGCGATCATTGCATCTGGATCGATTTGATTTGCGCTCCATAATTTGTCTGCATCGCGTGTAAATCCATTAAAGCCATATGTGTAAGCAATGATTCCAATTTTGAAATTTTTACCACCCGCTGGAACTTCAATGATTAATGGTTTTGCTGCTTCTTCAGGTGTTCGCGCTGTTCCCGTATGAGGTATTCCAACTTCATCTAATTTGTTTAAAGTGCGCTTAATACCTGCAAACCCTTTATCAAGCGAGTGGTTTGAAGCTTGATCACACATATCAAAGCCAAGTTCTTTAACTGCTGTGAGTATTTCAGGTGGGGAATTGAAGACCGGGTAGCCTGAGTAATTTTCATTTTTATTAGCAATTGGTGTTTCGAAATGACACAAAGCTAAGTCAGCAGATTTTATTATTGAAGAAATTCCGTCAAGTTGTGGGTAAAAATTCCAGACTTCATCTGTGCCATCAGCTTTTGCTTGAGTCCAAAGTCGTTCATGTAACAAAATGTCACCGGAAGTTACGATGGTAAAACTTACTTCTTCATTCGAAATACTCGGTAACGCATTTGGTGCTGCTAAATCGGTTCCCGATTCAATAATTTCTTGGTTTTGGCAGCCAGAAATTAAAATGGATAAGGAAATAGCAAGGAATGCGCTAGTTGCTCTTTTCCCCATGTTTCCTATTCCAAATAAGTCATATTTATATAACGGGTTAACCCAAGTATTTAAATTGCTACTTTGTTTACATAGGTAATTCTAGAACCAACAAAGTTCAATTTAGGAAAGTTCGGACAAATGGACAGTCGTTATGTACTAATCGTCGAAGACGACGCCCTATTGCGTGAATTGTTAGCAACCGCTCTTGAATCATGGGGATACACAGTCCAAACCGCAAGTAACGTTGCTGATGCAAAACGTCTATTTAAATTAAGTGATCCAGACGGCGTAATTTTAGATGTAGACCTAGGGCCAGGGCCTAACGGTTTTGATTTAGCTCAAATTTTGCTAACTACTGCTCCAGCGACATCGATTGTATTTTTAACACACATGCCTGACTCTCGGTTTGCAGAAGTTGATCCAGAAGGGTTACCGACAGGTATTGCCTATCTACGCAAGACAGCACTTTCAGATTTAAATCTGCTCAAAGATGCGCTCGATGCGACAATTCGCGGTGAAGTAACTTCTGATTACCGGCATGACAAAGATAAAAATCGTCCTTTTGGAAATCTAACTAAAAAGCAAATTGAAGTTTTACGTTTAATGTCACAAGGCAAATCAAATGCCCAGATTGCTCAAATTCGTGGTACATCAGTTAAAGCTGTCGAAGATGCAATCAGAAGAGCATGTGAAGCAATTGGCGTTGATAACTCAGTTGATGGCAACACTCGAACTGCGGCTGTTGCAAAATATTTATCTGTAACGGGAGTAAGTAAATACAGTCTTTCTGGTAAATAAATTTTGCCTTGGGCGAAAATTTTTATTACGTAAGTAAATTGCACTTAGGAACTGGAATAAAACTCTATTTTCTATAGAATAGTTGAGCATTCAATTAAAGAAATCAGGAATACATGTCTGAAACTGGCCATCTTGTGCCTGGCGAAAAGCCATTAACTCATAAAGAAATTCTTGCAGTACTAGGTGGTCTAATGATGGGCCTATTCCTTGCTGCACTAGATCAAACTATTGTTTCAACCGCGCTAAAGAGCATCGTTGAAGACTTTGATGGCCTAAGTCATTACACCTGGGTAATAACTGCTTACCTACTTACTTCAACAGCTTCAACTCCGCTTTATGGAAAAATTTCGGATCTTTATGGCCGACGTCCGGTTTTCCAATTTGCAATTGTCACATTCTTAATTGGTTCATTCCTTGCGGGTGCTTCTCAAAACATGGGTCAGCTAATTGCAACTCGTGCTATTCAAGGTCTTGGTGCCGGTGGCCTTATGGCATTAACTTTCGTAATTATTGGTGACATCATTCCGCCACGAGATCGCGGCAAGTATCAGGGTTACTTTGGCGGTGTATTTGGTATTTCATCAGTGGCAGGTCCATTGCTTGGTGGGTATTTCTCAGACAGCGGTGAAATATTTGGAATTGCTGGATGGCGCTGGATTTTCTATATCAATTTACCAATCGGTATTTTGGCACTTGTGCTAACTTCAGCATCACTTCATGTTCACAACATCAAGCGTTCACACAAGATTGATTATTTAGGTGCACTCCTTATGGTCGGTGCGGTAACTGCGCTATTGATGGGAACTTCGGTTTACGGACCAGAAGATGGCTGGATCGCAACTAAGACACTAAGCGCTCTTGGTTTATCACTAGTTTTAACAATCGCTTTCCTATTTCAAGAACGTCGGGCAGTTGAACCAATCCTTCCACTTGACCTGTTCAAAAATCACACTTTCTCGATCACTTCATTAATTGGTTTTGTTATTGGTGCAGGAATGTTCGGTGCGATCATCATGCTTCCGCTCTACTTACAGCTAGTTAAACAAGATTCAGCTACCACTGCTGGTCTAAAGCTGATTCCATTCATGCTGGGAATTGTTTCTATGTCCATGTTCTCTGGAAAACAGATTTCAAAGCATG
>JBDLPR010000022.1:0-3661 GCA_039800985.1 Actinomycetota bacterium
GCCACCACCTGGATTAATTGATGAATCTGAAGCAATTGTGATTAGGGATACTGAAGATGAAAATTGATGTTGTCACAGTATTTCCCGAATACCTGGAACCACTAAAACTTTCCCTAATTGGCAAAGCTGTTGAAACTGGTTTAATCGAATTATCCGTTCATGATCTTCGTGGTTTCACTCACGATAAACATCAAACAGTTGATGATGCCCCATACGGTGGTGGCCCTGGCATGGTGATGAAGCCAGAACCATGGGGCGAGGCTCTTGATGAATTACTCGATCGAGAAACAATATTGGTTATCCCAACACCATCTGGAAAACCATTCACTCAAGAAATGGCCCAAGAATATTCTCAGGCAAAGCATCTAGTTTTTGCCTGTGGGCGTTTTGAAGGAATTGATTCACGGGTTAGCGCGCATTACAAAACAAAAGTTCGCGTAGATGAAGTTTCCATCGGAGATTATGTGCTTGCTGGTGGCGAAGCTGCAGTTCTTGTGATCGTTGAAGCACTAGGCCGATTAATTCCAGGAGTGCTTGGTAATACTGAAAGCTATTTAGATGATTCATTTGCTAAAGGCCAAATGGAACAACTAATTGAAGGGCCAGTTTTCACTAGGCCACCAGTATGGCGAGACTTGGAAGTTCCTGAAGTTTTGGTTTCAGGCGATCACGGAAAAATTGCTAATTGGCGCCTTATGCAAGCAAAAGAAAAAACAGCGCAAGTACGCCCAGATTTAATCGATTGATTAATCAACTAGTTTTAGTTTTGGATCGCCAAAAATAACTTCATTTAAGGCGTAGTTAATTTCGGCAATTGATAGCGCTTCAGTGGTTGCGGTATTCATGTAGAACTGACGGAAGTTTGCTGACTTAAGTGCCTCAAGAGCTTTTCGGTGATTTAGTTTCAAATACATCTGGGTGGTGTTCTTAACTCGGCGGAAGCTTTCAGAAACCGTTCCACAGTTATAGCCAAAGATGGTTAACGCAACATCAGCTTCGGTCGGCGTAACTTTGGAAATTACACCCATATCTTGAACTTGGATTAGTGGGCGAGGGGTATTGGTTCGGGCCCAGAATTGAACACAAGTGCGCAGGCGATCTTTGGCATTAATTTCAAGACCAAATTGATCAACGTAGTTAATGGCAAGATCTAAATCACGAACAAGTTGGAAGTTTCGATCAAGTTTGTTCATCACAGTCCATTTACGCCATGAACGCGGAACGATAAATGCGATGAAATCTGAATGCGGGGCTGCGTGATTAAAAAATGGAATCGAAAGGGAATTGTTGCGCCCAAAAGGCGGATTACTAATTGTGATGTAGTTCAATTCACTTAATTGGACATCTAAGAAACTTGAAAGTTTCACCTGCGGGTGGTGTGGTTCAATGTCAAAACTGGTGACTTTTGAAATCCCAAAATCTTTGGCTGCTTCAATGAATGCACCTGTGCCACCTGCAGGTTCAAGTAGATGTCGTGAACTTAAATTTGGAACAAGATCAGCAACTTCACTTAAAACTTGGTGCGCGGTTTGTGAAGGGGTGTAGTACTGCTCTTTACCAGTAACTCGAGTGTTACCTAATTTAGGTAGGGCAGGCTTAACTTGCACTCGTGGTGCGGTGGCAATAGTGGCCATTGGGGGAAGCCTGTTCTAATGGGGGAAGTTAATGGGAAGTTAGATAAATAAGCATATATATCAAGGCGGATTTGGTCTAGTCCCAGATTTATGGCAAAGTAATAATTCGTTGGGTCGCGCCAAACCGCCACAGGGGTAGCGCAAAAGGCTTTCAACAAAAATATCCGGCAAGACCTTTTATTAGGGCTTTCGACCTGTGGCGACTAAGTCCTTCGGAGTAATAATGCACTTCCTTGATGAAGTTGATGCAGCATCACTAAAAACAAACATTCCTGATTTCCGTCCTGGTGACAACGTCAAAGTTCACGTACGAGTTATCGAAGGTACTCGCTCACGTATTCAGATGTTCCAGGGTGTAGTTCTACGTCGCCAAGGTGGCGGAGTTCGCGAAACTTTCACAGTACGTAAGGTTTCATTTGGTACCGGTGTTGAGCGTACATTCCCTGTTCACTCACCAATCGTTGAACAAATTGAACTAGTAAGCCGTGGTGACGTACGTCGCGCCAAGCTTTACTACTTACGTGAACTTCGTGGCAAAGCCTCAAAGATCAAAGAAAAGCGCGACAACGAATAAATCGCTTTTTATAACAAAGGCCTGCTTTTCGGCAGGCCTTTGTTATTGGCAGAGCAATTTCATGGAAAATTGAACTAATGAAACATCGTCATCAGAAGCCCAAAAAGCAGCCAAGCTTAATCCGTGAAATTTTCACTGTAGTTGGCTCGGCTTTAGTGCTTTCGATATTGGTTCGAACATTTCTGATTCAAGCTTTTTATGTTCCAAGTGCTTCAATGGAAGACACTTTGCAACGCAATGATCGAATAGTTGTTTCAAAAATAAATACCAAAATTTCAGGAATCAATCGCGGAGACGTTGTCGTTTTTCATGATCCTGGCAATTGGTTGGGTGAAGGATTTCCAAACCCATATGACACACCACTTGGTCGAGCACTTCAATTTATTGGAATTGTTCCAGCTAACTCGGGCAACGATTTAGTTAAACGTGTTGTTGGAGTTGGCGGCGATGTCATTAAGTGCTGTGATGCAACTGGATCATTGCTAGTTAACGGCGAGCCACTAACTGAAAATTATTTAAAACCTGAAAGTGAAACTAACCAGGTAACTTTTGAAGTTTTAGTTCCGGAAAACAATATTTTTGTTATGGGTGATAATCGTGGAAATTCTGAAGATTCGCGTTATCACTTAGATTTAAATAACGGCATGGTTCCGCTATCTGAAGTTGTTGGGCGAGTGGTTATGCGTATCTGGCCATTTGATCGAATCGGTGGCATTGAAAATTAATCTTGCTCCAACGCTTGAGTTGGAGCAGCAATTACTTAAATCAGGTTCCAAGTTTGTAGCCGGCGTAGATGAAGTTGGGCGAGGGGCACTTGCCGGCCCAGTATCGGTTGGGATAGCAGTTGTTGATTTATCAGTTAAGGCAATCCCGGAAAAACTTCGTGACAGCAAATTAATTTCGAAATCTGTCAGAGAAGACTTGATTCCACAACTTCAAGAATGGTCAATTGATTATGCAATCGGCCATGCCAGCCCAAGTGAAATTGACAAGATTGGCATTGTTGGCGCGCTAGTTAAAGCCTGGCAGCGAGCTTTTGATCAATTGAGTAAAAAGCCAGACCAGTTAATTTTGGACGGTAAACATAATTGGCTTTCTGGGCATACGAACTTGACTGTCACGCTGAAAATTAAAGCCGACCAACACTGCGCATCAGTTGCTGCCGCAAGCGTGCTGGCAAAAGTTGAGCGAGACGGCCTAATGCAAAAGGCAAGCGCTAAATATCCAGAGTATGGCTTTGCTGGAAATGTTGGTTACGGTAGCGCAAAGCACATGAGCGCGATCAAAGAATTTGGCGCCACTAAGTTTCACCGTAGGTCCTGGAACCTGCCGACCGCGGACTAAGTTAAGTGAACCAATAGGCTAAGAACATGTCAGCTGACGAACTAGAACGCTACGAATCTGAGCTCGAACTTGAGCTTTATCGGGAATACCGTGACCTGGTTCATCTTTT
>JBDLPR010000023.1:0-9343 GCA_039800985.1 Actinomycetota bacterium
CCGTGCTCGGGATTGCGTGGCCGCTCGACGGTCACCGTCTCGGGCAGCGCGGCCGGATCCAGGCCGCGCTGGGTCAGCACAGCGGCCGCGGTGCTGCGCAGCAGTTCGGCGAGATCGGCGGGGGTCACGGGGCATCATCTTATGGTCTGACGTGGTCAGACTCCGCATCCGCATCGTGGACGGGGGCCCCGGACAGATGCGTTAGGCTGTGGACGCCCATCGGCGCGTGATGCGCCCCCGTAGCTCAGGGGATAGAGCGTCTGCCTCCGGAGCAGAAGGTCGATGGTTCGAATCCATTCGAGGGCACAGTATTAATAATTAGAAATTATTGTTGTTATCTCTTAATTGATTTCCATTAAGTTACAATCAACTAAACAACACGGGAGCTCACCGGAAGTGGGCTGAGAGGGCAGATTTTCTGCCGACCGTCTAACCAGTCGGGTAATGCCGACTTGAGGAGTAACAATGCACACATATATTCACGCCGGCATTTCAGAAACTGCTTTGCAAACAGTATTAACCCTTTGGGGTTATGAAGTTTCCACACTTGAACTAGTTGCTGTTGTTACCGGGTTCATCGGTGTATGGCTTGGTACAACCGGTAAAAAAGTAACTTGGCCATGGTGGGCTATCAGCAGCTTGTTTTATGCCTGGTTATTTTTTGAATGGGATCTTTATTCAAGCGCTGCCCTGCAATTTGTATTTATCGCAGCAGCACTTTGGGGTTGGAAAGGTTGGGCACCAACTGGCGCAAATCCAAGAACAGCAACCGCTAAACAACGCGTAATCACATTAGTAATTGGATTACTTATTTGGATTGCCTTAGCCCCTGCCCTAGCATCAATCGGTGCTGCGGCAACTTGGCCAGATTCATTTGGATTAATTTTCAGCATTGTTGCTCAAGTAATCATGGTTAAGGAATACACCGAGACCTGGTTTGTTTGGTTTGTGGTCGATGCCGTTTACACAATCGAATATGCATTCCAAGGACTTTGGTTCACTTCAGTTCTATATGCAGTTTTCACGCTAATTGCTATTCGCGGTTGGCTTAAGTGGGATCGCAAAGACAATCTTGGATAAAAAAGAGATAACTGCAATTGTGGATCGGATTCACGATTGCAAGAATTTCACGGGATCAGCCAGGATCATCGCAATCGATGGTCCTGCCGGTTCTGGCAAAACAACTTTGGCCGATGAACTTTGTGGCCTTTTGCCTAAGTGCACAGTTGTTCACATGGATGATCTTTACGATGGCTGGAATCAGGACTTAATTACTGAACTGCCGCGTCGAATTGAAACCCAAATATTGAAACCTGTTTCCCTTGGGCACAAGGCAAGTTTTCAAACCTATGACTGGCATCAAGATCTTTTCGCTAACACCCAAACAATCGACAATCCAGAATTTCTGATTTTGGAAGGTGTCGGCGCTGCTAATCCAAAACTTAAGGACTATTTCGCGCTCAGTATTTGGGTCCAAGCACAGCAAACATTGCTTCTGGATCGCTTAATTGCCCGCGATGGCCAGCAATTACGCGATCAGCTTGTCGCCTGGCAAGTGCATGAAGCCGAATACTTCGAGCGACTTGATGTTCGAAGTTCAGTCGACCTGATAGTTCGGGGAGACTAAATTTTTACTCGGCCAAGCCCAGGGCTAATCTTGGAATAGCGGATTTCAAGGAGGCCCGAAGACGTGCCCAATCAACCGAGTAGTCAGTTCGGTCCAAACGACTGGTTAGTTGATGAGTTATATCAGCAATATCTTGAAGATAAACGTCAGGTTGATCCAGCATGGTGGGACTTTTTCGCAGATTACAACCCACCTGAATATTCGCCAGTAAAAACTCCAGCAACAACGAATGTTGCCCCGATTGTTGAACCAATCCAAACTTCCGTTCCAGCACAAGTCAGTTCGCCTACTCCAGTTGCGCCAGCACCCACTCCTGCACCAAGTGCGCCAGTAGCAACTGAGTCCGCGGCTGAAAAATTAAAAGGTCCAGCTGCTCGCGTTGTAGCAAACATGGAAACGAGTTTGTTGATTCCAACTGCGACTAGCGTCCGTGCAGTTCCGGCAAAACTAATGGTTGATAACCGCATCGTGATAAATAATCACTTGGCACGTAACCGTGGTGGCAAAGTAAGTTTCACTCACATCATTGGTTACGCAATAGTTCGGGCACTTAAAGATATGCCGGACATGAATGTTTCATACACCACGCTTGAAGATAAGCCAGCAATAGTTCGCCACCCACATGTTGGAATTGGTTTAGCGATTGACTTAGCAAAAGAAGATGGCACCCGCCAGCTTCTTGTTCCATGTATTAAACAAGCAGACACTTTGGACTTTGCTGGATTTTGGGCAAGTTACGAAGATGTTGTTCGCAAAGCTCGCAGCGGAAAACTAGCAGTTGAAGATTTCCAAGGCGCAACAATTAGTTTGACTAATCCGGGAACTATTGGAACGGTTCACTCTGTCCCACGCTTGATGCAAGGTCAGGGCGCGATCATTGGTGTTGGTGCCATGGAATACCCAGCTGAATGGCAGGGTGCTTCTGAAGAAACTCTAACCAAGAATGCAATTAGCAAAGTATTAACTTTGACTAGCACATATGACCATCGAGTAATTCAAGGTGCACAGTCTGGCGATTTCCTTCGTCGCATTCACGAATACTTGCTTGGTGAAGGCAATTTCTACGATGACATTTTCCGGGCATTGCAGATTCCTTATGAACCAATTCGCTGGGCAAGTGACATTGCAACATCGCATGATGATGTTTTAGATAAAACCGCACGTGTTCAAGAAATGATTCACGCTTTCCGCGTGCGCGGACATTTACTTGCCGACATAGATCCTTTGGAATATCACCAGAGATCACACCCAGATCTTGATATTGCAAGTCATGGCTTAACTCTTTGGGATTTAGACCGCGAATTTGCCACCGGTGGATTTGGTGGAAAGCCATTTGCCAAACTTCGTGATATTTTGACGATTTTGCGCAATGCCTACTGTCGCAAAGTAGGTATTGAATACATGCACTTACAAGATCCTGAACAGCGTAAATGGATTCAAGATCAGGTTGAACGCAGTCACGAAAAGATGAGCCATAGCGAACAAATTCGAGTCTTGCGAAAACTAAATGAAGCCGAAGCTTTTGAAACATTCTTGCAAACCAAATATGTTGGGCAGAAGCGTTTCAGCCTTGAAGGTGGCGAAAGTGCCATCCCTCTTCTTGATCAAGTCTTAATCGAAGCAGCCGAAGCTGGTTTGGATGAAGTCTGCATCGGCATGCCACACCGTGGTCGCCTAAATGTTCTAGCAAATATTGCTGGCAAGGATTTCGCACGAATCTTTAATGAGTTCGAAGGTAACTATGGCGAAGAGTCTGTCCAAGGATCAGGTGACGTTAAGTATCACTTAGGAACTTCTGGAAAATTTACCTCAGCTTCTGGAAAAGAAATTGGTGTCTACCTAGCCGCTAACCCTTCACATCTAGAAGCAGTTAATCCGGTACTTGAAGGAATTGTTCGAGCAAAACAAGACCTGATTGGTCCTGAAAAGCAGTATTCAGTTATGCCAATCCTGATGCACGGTGATGCAGCATTTGCTGGCCAGGGTGTTGTGGCTGAAACTTTGCAATTTAGTCAGTTGCAGGGTTACCGAGTTGGTGGAACTCTTCATTTGGTTGTTAATAACCAGGTTGGCTTCACAACTTCCCCTCGTTACAGCCGCTCAAGTGTTTACTCAACTGACGTGGCAAGAATGGTGCAAGCACCGATCTTCCATGTAAATGGTGATGATCCAGAAGCAGTTGTGCGCGTAGCCAAGATGGCTTTTGATTTTATGCAAGCATTCCATAAAGACGTCGTAATCGACATGGTTTGTTACCGTCGACGTGGTCACAACGAAGCTGATGACCCTTCATTAACTCAGCCACTGATGTACGAAATCATCGATCAGAAGCGCTCAGTGCGAAAGCTTTACACCGAGGCACTTGTTGGCCGCGGTGATATTTCAGTTGATGAAGCCGAGGCTGCACTAAAGCATTTCCAAGATGAACTTGAACGCATTTTCCAAGCAACTAAAGCTGACAATGCAGACCACAAAGATTTCTCATCTCGCACCGCAGAAGTTGTTCAGACTGGGCAACAAACACTTGCTCCGCAAACACCAACTCGCGATGTGCCAACTGGCATTAGTCGAGAGGTAATCGATCGAGTTGTGGCATCCCAATTAGAGATGCCAGAAGGTTTCACGGTTCACCCACGTCTTGCTCCGCAGTTACAGCGCCGCAAAGAAATGGTTGAAACAGATTCCATCGATTGGGGTATGGGTGAAGCGTTAGCAATTGGTTCACTTCTTTCTGAAGGAAAATCAGTTCGTCTTGCCGGGCAAGATTGCCGCCGCGGAACTTTTGGCCATCGCCATGCAGTAATCGTTGATAAGAAAACAGGTTGGCAATACAAGCCACTTAAGAAAATGTACGAAGGCAATGCCAAGCTTTGGGTTTATGACTCATTGTTGAGTGAGTACGCTGCGATGGGCTTTGAGTATGGATATTCAGTTATCCGCCCAGATGTATTGACAATGTGGGAAGCACAGTTCGGTGATTTTGCCAACGGTGCGCAAACCATCATTGATGAATTCATCGCAGCTGGCGAGCAAAAATGGGCGCAGCGTAGTCGCGTAACCCTTTTACTTCCTCATGGCTTTGAAGGGCAAGGACCAGATCACTCATCAGCACGAGTTGAACGTTTCTTGCAGCTATGCGCGCAGGACAACATCACTGTTGCCATGCCTTCTACCCCAGCATCGTTTTTCCACTTACTTCGCTGGCAGGTGCACTCACCACTTGATCGACCACTAGTAATTTTCACACCAAAATCACTGTTACGTGCAAAGGCGGCAACAAGCAAGGTAAGTGATTTCACTTCTGGAACATTCACTTCGATTATTACTGATCAAGAAATGAATCCAAGTGAAGTGACTACAGCACTGCTTTGTAGTGGCAAGGTTTACTACGATCTGTTGGCACATCGCGAAAAGTCTGGACGTAAAGATGTGGCAATTATTCGCCTCGAACGTCTTTACCCACTTCCAACTATTACGCTCCCACCAGAGCTTGCAAAATATTCGAATTTGCAAACAGTTAAGTGGGTTCAAGAAGAACCTGCTAACCAAGGTGCTTGGTCATTTATGGCAATGAATCTTCCAGAAGTTATTGGGCGCGGACTAGTTGGCGTATCTCGCCCAGCATCTTCTTCACCAGCCGTTGGCTCACACCATCGTCATGAAGTCGAACAAGAGACTTTAGTTAATCAAGCATTTAGCTAGGGCAAGCATGTATTTCACTGACCGTGGCATTGAAGAATTGCTAAATCGCCGAGGCGATGAAGATTTTCAAGTTGCTTGGCTTGCTGGCAAGTTACAAGAATTTGTTGATCAAAATCCAGATTTCGAAATCCCAATTGAGCGACTCGCAACTTGGCTTGCGCGAATTGATGACGACGAGGATTAGTCCTTGCGACCGATTCTTAGCCATCTTGGAAAACGGTAGATAACTTTTCCGATTATCAAGTCATTTTTGACAGGTCCATAATTTCGAGAATCAATACTGACAGCCTCGTTGTCACCTTGAACAACGACGCGGTTTCCTAAAAGCTCTTTGACGCGTTTAATGTCTGTTCGGTGGGTGAATTTGATTAAGACCGCATCACCCACATTGAATGTGGTTCCATACTTAACTAGAACAACTTCCCCAGGTGCATAACTAGGAATCATGGAATGCCCTTGAATGATTGCCAGCCCGATACCCATATGCCTAGTTTGGCACTATCTGGATGGGCAAAAACCCTTGGCCGATATGTGCTTAGTCATGCGTTGTCGTAACCTTAGGTAAGCGGCTAGCCCGACAAAAAACTTTCCGGAGGATTAATGAAATTCTTTATGCCAACAGTGCAAGTTTCTGCACACTGCGATCTACCATGTGGTGTTTATGATCCAGCACAAGCACGCATTGAAGCTCAATCTGTAAAAGCTTGTATGGAAAAGTACAACGCTTCAGATGATGCAAACTTCAAAGCTCGTGCAATCGCGATCAAAGAAGAACGCTCACACATGGTTAAAGATCATCTGTGGGTTCTTTGGACCGATTACTTCAAAGCACCTCACTTTGAAAAGTACCCACAGCTACACCAGTTATTCAACGATGCCACCAAACTTGCTGGCGCAACTGGAACAAAGGGAACTGTAGATGTTGCCGTAGCTGATCAATTACTTGCAAAGATCGACGAGATTGCACACATCTTTGCTGAAACTAAAAAGGCATAACTAATTGTCTTTCCAAGTTCGCCCAGCGACATCTAACGATGTAACGCAGATACATTCGATGATTATCGAATTGGCGGAATTTGAGAAAGCAGTTGACGAAGTAATTGCCACCGAAGAGCAGCTCCACCAAGCTCTTTTCGGTGGCACTTCTTTTTCTAACTCACCTGCAAATACTCCATCTGGTGCGCCTGCACTTTATGCACATGTAATTGATGACCCAGAAAATCAAGGACAACTTGCTGGAATGGCAATCTGGTTTTTGAATTACAGTACCTGGCAAGGTGAATACGGAATTTACTTAGAAGATCTTTATGTAAGGCCGCAATTTCGCGGACAAGGACTGGGTAAGTCTTTGCTTAAAGAACTTGCAAAAATTTGCACAGCTCGCGGATACACCAGATTCCAATGGTGGGTACTTCACTGGAATGAACAAGCGTTAGATGTCTACCGGTCTATTGGTGCAGTGCCAATGGATGAGTGGATTGTTTATCGCCTTACTGGCGATAAATTGACGCAATTTGCTAATTAGTTTTCGCGTTTAGCTTTTAAGAGTCCAAAGATTCCAGCGATCGAAACAATACCGATCAATAATCCAATAACTTTATATGTCACTTCGGTTCCAGCAAGAAGTGTGTAAGCAACGATCAAGCCAAATGCTTGACTAAGTAGATATGGCGTTCTGGCCCAATCCTTGGCTTTATTTACGCCTTGCCCACAAGCAAAAATCAAACCAGCAAATATCAAATAGATAATGGTTTCAACAATTGGTGACCCAACTTTGGAATCAACTTGAGTGGCAGAAACAATGATTGAAATTGCATAGCTAACTAATGCAAAACTTTCTAAAAGTGCAACGGCGTAACTTAATTTGCGCATACCTTAACCATATCGGCTTTAGGCTTTAACTATGCGCGCACTACTTGTGGTTAATCCATTTGCCACTGGCACCACTTCCCAGATGCAATCAGTTATCAGCGCGGCCCTTGCAAACAACTTAGATCTGACTGTCGTGAGTACCACCGGAAAACTTCATGCTTATGAATTGGGAAAATCCGCTAAAGAAAATAACTACGAGGTTGTCATTGGACTAGGCGGCGACGGCACCCTAAATGAGATCGCGAATGGAATCCTTGACAATAGTTCAAGGCAAGACGATCCACTTTTGGCGGGGATTCCAGGAGGGAACGCGAATGTATTTCTTAGAAATCTTGGATATTCCAATGACCCGATTACTGCAACCGCACAACTTCTGACAAACCTTGAAAAGGATTCCCGGCGCAAAATTGGGGTTGGCAAAATTGCTTTAGATGATCAATCCCGGTGGTTTCTTTTCAATGCGGGATTTGGCTTAGATGCCAGGGTACTTGCCCGAATGGAAGCTCGGCGGTTTAGTGGAAAACTTGCCAGTGATTTAGGTTACGCATTTTTAACTTTTCGTGAATTGTTTACTGAAATCCGAAAAATTAAACCAAGTATTGTGATCACCGATCAAAATGGGGTTGCATACGAGCGAGCTCAGTTTGCAATGGTGATAAACCTTGCACCCTGGACATATGTTGGAAAGTTTCCTATTTCACCGATTGAAAATTCATCGGATGCAAAATCGCTGGATATCTTTGCTACGTATCAAATGTCGGTATCAACCACAGTAGGACTAATTAAAGATCTACTCTCAACGAAAAGTCTGCGAAGTAACGCGCAAACTTTGGTGTTAACTTCGCAACATTCACTGAAAGTCAGCGCCTACGAACCAACTTGGGCACAAGTTGACGGTGAAGCCCTGGCACAAGTCACCAATGCCCAGATTGAACATTTCGCTAATTGCTTAAGTGTGGTTGCTTAAATCATCTGGGCTAAACCCTAGAAATCGTGGAAATTTCAACTAACGTGACATAGGCCACGTCCTTTTCAAAAAAATAATTCTCCTAAACCCTTGTGAAAACAGTCACGAGGTGAGAAGGTTAGTTAGTCGAATAAAAACTGCACTTTTCGGTTTGGATTCGGCCCTAATTTTTGCCCAAAACTATCCCCTGGAGGATCAAGTGGACTGGCGCCATGAGGCAGCCTGCCGAGCTGAAGATCCGGAACTGTTCTTCCCTATTGGCAATACTGGCCCTGCGTTACTGCAGATCGAAGAAGCGAAAGCTGTTTGTCGTCGCTGCAAAGTTATCGAACCATGCCTTAAGTGGGCGCTAGAAACTGGTCAAGATTCTGGCGTATGGGGCGGAACTAGCGAAGATGAACGTCGAGCAATTAAACGCCGTGCCCAGCGCGCGCGTGCTCGTGGCCTAGAACCAACTCCGCACGTTTTTGAATCAGACTTACCAAGTCTTTAATTAAATCTGTGGAATTTTAATTTCCACGCAGGTACCTGAATTATTTGCACTCGATTTGTTATGCCGGAAATTTATCGTTCCGCCTAATTCATCATTAATCAAAGTGGTCACAATCGGAATGCCAATTCCCTTTTGCGGGTCAATTGGTAATTCGATTCCAGGACCATCATCACAAATGGTCAATTCATAGCCATTTGATGATTTGGATGACTTGATCGAAATCCCAACTTCTTTACGATTGGCCCCACCATGTTCGATGCAGTTGGCAACCAATTCAGCCAAAGATAGCGCTAGAGGTGTGGCTTGGTCAGTTGGCAACTGCCCGAAATCAAAATTCATGTCCAGATCAACTTCAATTGGAATACCTGTTTCAATTGTTAGTCGAACAACTCTGGCTGCAACTTCATCAAAATCAACGACATCACCTGGGTTATAGGCGAGCAAATCGTGAACTACTGCAATTGTGGCTACCCGCCGACCAGCTTCAGCGATCGCAATCTTGGCACTGTCATCGGTTAGCCTTCGGCCTTGTAATCGAAGTAAAGATGCGACAGTTTGCAAATTGTTCTTTACGCGATGGTGAATTTCGCGTATTGCTGCATCTTTACCAAGAAGCGCCTGTTCACGCCGCCGCAGGTCGGTTACGTCACGAATCAAAATCAAAGTCGAAGTATGCTCGCCT
>JBDLPR010000024.1:0-8253 GCA_039800985.1 Actinomycetota bacterium
TCAACCGTTCGCGCAGTAGAACATTTAATTCGCCGAACTTTTGCAGCAGTTGGTATAGATACAGATCAAAGCGTTAACGCCAGAACCGCAGCAGCCCGTGCCTATGTCGAAGCTGCAGGCATTCCAACAAGTGGTGAATAGCTCGCCATGACAACCACATTCAACTCTTTAAAAGATGATGTGCAGCACGGCTTGGCGCAAATTGGTGGGCCCTTTGCCCTAAGTGGCCCGGTTGCTGCAGTTTCATTTATTTGGCTAACCGCAATCTCCATGACTTATGACAGCGTTCGATTAGGAACATCAGCTGCAGGATGGTTTGTTGCCTCGGCAATAGCGCACCTAATTGTCATCGCAATAGCACTCCCGATCAGAGCAAAACTATTGCCAGTAAAACCTCGAGAAAGTAGACCAGGGTTAACACTTGCCGTTTATGCATTTCTTGGTGTTACTCGATCAACAGCAATCGGCGCGTTAGCCGTTTTATTTGAGCTAGCTCCAACTGCTGAATTTGGTTACCGACAGGTTGCTGGACTTTTCTCAATTACAACTGGTTTGGCGATTACTTCAATCGTGGTTAGTTCAATAATCCAGCGCCAAGAGAGCCTTGCTTTCCTTCGGACAGAACGTGAACAGTTATCTGCAATTAAAGATGAATCAGAAAATCTTTTTGAAGAAAAGCGCAGAGAAGTTCTGGACATTATCGATCAAAGTATCAAGCCTTCACTGGATGAAATCAATGAAGCTCTAAATCAAAATTCGGCTTCGAACACTCAACTAACAGAGCAGACCACTAAATTAATTAGCGCATTAATTGATCAACAGTTAAGGCCAATTAGTGATGCCTTGCATCAGCCAAGTGCTTTTTTAAGCGGCGATCGGGAATGGTCAAGAGTTCGCACTCCATACGTGCGGCGCTCATCTCGAATCGCCGTACAGAGTTTATTTAGTCCACTACTAATTACATTCTTTATGAGTTCACTGACAGTTTCAGGTGCGATTTATTACGCAGGTTTCGCAGCATTGTTTATCGGTGTCGGTGTGTTTATTCCATTCTTTGTAATCTTGTGGCTGGCAAAAAGATTTATTCCCGAGAACTGGATTTTAAATATTTGGGTAGCTGCTCCGCTGACAGTCTTTTTCCATATCATTGCTGCAATTCCAAGTCTTGGAATTTTAATTTGGCTTGAGCGATACTTCGCCGCTTTCCGAGAGCAATTAGCAAATGCGGTTTTAGGTATTGCCCTCGCTTCGATTGTGATCGCATTTCTAAGGGCCATTCAAATTGAGCGCAAAAATTTTGAACGAGATCTTGGGGCGGCAAATGATGAAGCTGCTTCAATTCTGGCAAATCTAAATCAACGTATTTGGGTTAATCGAAAGAATGCAGCTCAGCTGCTGCATGGTTCAGTGCAGGCTTCACTGACCGCGGCTAATGTTCGCTTGCACCAAGGTAATTTGACCGCTGAAGACTTGGTAAAAGTGCGAGAAGACATCGCTCGAGCAATCGATGCGCTATCTGATACAAAATCTGGTTCCATTGACCTTGAAGCAGCCATAGAGGATCTAATTGACTTGTGGGATGGTGTTTGCGACATTGACGTTGCGATAAGCCCTGAGGTAGTGAACCGCGTGAATGGAGATCTGACTGCCGTACATTGCACAAATGAATTTCTAAAGGAATGCATCAATAACGCCATTAAGCACGGCAAAGCTAGCCAAATTGATATTCGGGCCAATCTCATGGAAACAGGGGCAGTTGAAGTTGAGGTTGAAAATAATGGCCAAGTTATAAAGCTAAATCAGTCGGGTCTTGGCACCAGGATTCTTGATGAGATCACGATCAATTGGTCTCGCATCCAAACCGACCAGGGCACCTTGGTTTCTGGGGCTATAGCTGTCAGCCAAAACACGCCGTAGGGCCTCTTGACAGATTGGATCCAATCTGTGCTAAATTGGATCCAATCCACTAAGCGGTTATAAACCAGAAACGGCAGAAATTGCGATGACGTTCACGCATTCATTTGCAGAAATCTTGATCTTGGCATTCGTTAGTCTAAATTGCTACGTAAATGTAGTTCGCTTCAATTGGGATAGGAAAAAGCGCAATGGCAGCTCCACAGCATCCGTTTGATTTATACAACATCGATTCACTTTTTAACGAAGAGCAATTGGCTATTCGCGATGTTGCCCGCGACTTTGTTAACGATCGCATTAAGCCACATATTGCTGGATGGTTTGAAGAAGGAACAATTCCTGGACGCGAACTTGCCAAAGAAATGGGCCAATTGGGCATGCTTGGTATGCACCTTGAAGGTTATGGCTGTGCTGGAACTGATGCGACTTCCTATGGTCTAGTTTGCGCTGAACTTGAAGCAGGGGACTCAGGTCTTCGCTCATTGGTTTCTGTTCAAGGCTCACTTGCAATGTTTGCAATCTGGAAGTGGGGAAGTGAAGAACATAAGCAAGAGTGGCTTCCAGCAATGGCAGCTGGTGACAAACTAGGTTGCTTTGGTCTAACTGAATCAGATGCTGGTTCTAATCCAAGTGAAATGCGCACTAACGCAAAGCGCGATGGCGACGACTGGATTCTAAATGGTTCAAAGATGTGGATCACAAATGGAAACATCGCTGATGTGGCAATCGTTTGGGCCCACACTGATGAAGGTATCCGCGGATTTGTAGTGCCAACTAACACACCAGGATTCAAAGCTAATGTTGTTCATCACAAGATTTCACTTCGCGCATCAGTGACTAGCGAACTTGTATTTGATAACGTGCGTCTGCCTGGATCTGCAGTATTCCCAGAAATCAAATCTTTGCGTGGCCCACTTTCATGTTTATCTGAAGCACGTTTTGGTATTTTGTTTGGTGTCGTTGGCGCAGCTCGCGACTGTCTTGAGACAGCAATTGATTACACAATGACCCGCCATCAATTCGGCCGTCCAATTGCAGGCTTCCAGCTAAGTCAGCAAAAGCTTGCTGACATGGCAATTGCAACAGGCAATGGCATGTTACTGGCCGCCCACCTTGGAAAGCTAAAAGATCAGCACCTACTTCGCCCCGAGCAAGTGAGTATTGGTAAGAAATCTAATGCTCGCATGGCTCTAGAAGTTGCTCGTGAATCACGCTCAATGCTTGGTGGTAGCGGTATTACTTTGGAATACCCAATTATTCGTCACATGAATAATTTGGAAAGTGTTTACACCTACGAAGGCACAAACGAAATTCACACACTTGTTGTTGGTCAAGCTCTTACTGGGATTGCTGCTTACGCGAACTAATTACTTGCCGGTGAAGTAGCCGACAAGTTTTGGAATCTTTGATTCACGATTAAAGATATTTTCAGAAGCATCAGCCACTGCCATTGATTGCAAACCAAGGTTTGCACCAAACCAACGTAGTGGTTCGGTTTCCCAATTTGGTGATCGGTGATTAACCCAAGGCAATTTAACTAGCTGACTATCTTTGCGGGTAATTAAATCGGCAAGTGTTCGGCCAGCCAAATTACTGGTGCCAACACCATCGCCAACATAACCACCAGCATGTGCAATGCCGGTGGTTGAATCAAAACTTGCGGTAGCCATCCAGTCGCGAGCAATACCGAGCGGACCACCCCAGGTGTGGGTAACAACTTTGCCTTCAAGAACTGGAAATAGATCAACCAAAATATCAAAGATAGCTTTGTGGACTTTTGGCGTGCGATCAAACTCAGGGCTCACTTTTGAACCAAAATGATATGGAGCACCTCGACCACCAAAGGCAAAGCGATTATCACTTGTGCGCTGACCGTAAATAATTAAATTTCGGCCATCGCTAAATACTTCCCGCTTAGCCAAACCAATGTGCGACCAAACTTCATCACTTAGTGGTTCAGTTGCCAGCATCAAAGAATAAATCGGTGCGATCGCTCTTTTTAGTCCAGCTAGTGAAGGCGTGTAACCCTCCGTTGCTCTGACTACATATCGAGCTCTAATAACAGCATCGGCAGTTGTGACCATTCCTGGATCAATTCGAAGTGCTGGAGTGTTCTCATAAATCATTACTCCGAGTTTTTCTACGGCGGCGGCTAACCCGCGAACGAGCTTTGCTGGATTAATTGCCGCTACATGGCGCGTGAAAGAGGCACCATAATTTTTTGTAACCAGGGCGCGATCTTTAGTTTCTTCTGGGGTTAGGTATGAATAATCTTCTTCGCCAAAACCCCACTTTCGCCAATTTTCAACATCAGCAAGCGCACGTTCGCGCTGAAGGGTAGATCTAGCGAAAACAAGTGATCCACCGCGCTGCCAGTCACAATCAATTTGCAGTTCCTTAGTTATCGATTCAATTTCGCTAACGGTTTCATGCATCGCAACTTGCATAGCTCGGGCCTGGTCGTGGCCAAACATGCGACCAAGTTTGTTAATTGTGGTTGGAAATAGAGCAGAGCACCAGCCACCATTTCGACCTGATGCACCAAAGCCAGCAACATTTGCATCAATGATTGCAATGTCTAAATTTGGATTATTTTGCTTCAGATAAAAAGCAGTCCAAAGCCCGGTGTATCCAGCGCCAACAATCGCAACATCTACATCTAAATCACTGGTAAGTGAAGTGCGCATGCTGGTAGCAAGTGCTGGTGGGAGAGTGTCCCACCAAAATGAGATGCTGCGATTGTTGGTCACAAATGCCTTAAAGGATTGTCATGCCTTCAATTAATGTGGCGCGAAGAATCTGTTCAATTTCATCAAATTCTTTTTGCCCAATAATTAGCGGCGGGGCAAGCTGAACTACTGGGTCGCCACGATCGTCGGCACGGCAGTACAGACCATTTTCAAATAGTTTCTTGGATAAGAATCCGCGTAGAAGTTTTTCAGCTTCATCCGGACTAAAGGTTTCTTTAGTCTTCTTATCTTTAACTAATTCGATTCCGTAGAAGAAACCTTCACCACGAACATCACCAACGATGTCTAGATCCTTTAGTTTTTCTAGAGTGCGACGGAAAGCGCCTTCGTTTTCTTGAACATGTTGATTTAAACCTTCACGTTCAAAAATATCCAAGTTAGCAAGTGCCACAGCACAGGAAACTGGGTGTCCACCGAAGGTGTAACCATGAGCGAAGTAGTTCATGCCGCGCTTAAACGGTTCGAATACTTTTTCATTCACAATCATTGCGCCAAGTGGTGCATACCCTGAAGTAACACCCTTTGCCATAGTGATGATGTCAGGTTCGATACCAAAGCGTTTTGATGCAAAGTAATCACCAATACGACCAAATGCGCAGATAACTTCATCGGCTACAAATAGCACGTCATACTGATCACAAATTTCGCGAACGCGTTCTAAATATCCTGGTGGTGGCGGGAAGCAACCACCTGAGTTTTGAACTGGTTCTAGGAATACTGCAGCAACTGTGTCTGGGCCTTCAAACAAAATCGCTTCTTCGATTCGGTTTGCAGCCCACTGCCCAAATGCTTTGATGTCATCTTGGTGGTATTCAGCGCGGTAGAAATTTGTGTTTGGAACGCGGAAGCCACCTGGGGTTAACGGTTCGAAGAATTTCTTTGCATCTGGAATACCGGTAATGGCTAGCGCGCCTTGTGGTGTGCCGTGGTAAGCAACTGAGCGACTAATCACTTTGTGCTTCATTGGCTTGCCAATTAATTTGTAATACTGTTTTGCAGCTTTCCAAGCAGATTCAACCGCTTCACCACCACCGGTTGTGAAAAACACTCGGTTTAAATCACCTGGTGCGTGATGCGCTAAACGTTCGGCTAATTCAACTGCTTTTGGATGGGCATAAGACCAAAGAGGGAAGAAGGCCAACTGCTCTGCTTGTTTAGCAGCAGCTTCGGCTAATTCTTTGCGACCATGACCAACTTGAACTGTGAAAAGGCCAGCTAGGCCATCGATATAGCTTTTACCTTTGTCATCGAAGATGCGCGCACCTTCACCGCGAACGATCATCGGCACTTCACCGCCTTCTTCAAAATTTGAATGGCGAGTGAAATGCATCCACATGTTGTCTTTAGCGGCTTGCTGATAGTTAGTTGTGTGCTGATTTAGCGTTGTCATGAGTTTTCTGTTCTCTGATTAACGGGTTCCCCACGTATAGATCTGCTTGCGCAGTTTCAGATACATGAATGTTTCCGTGCGACGGACCCCAGGGAGCGCACGGATCTTGCGGTTGATTACTTCCAGAAGAGCTTCATCGTCTTCGCAGACAACCTCAAGGAGTATGTCGTAGGACCCAGCTGTGACAACTAGGTAAGAAACTTCGGGCATCTTCACAATCACATCTGCAACTGCTTCGATGTCACCATCAACTTCCACACCAATCATGGCTTCACGATTGAATCCAACTTGCATTGGATCTGTGACCGCCACGATCTGCATCACACCTGTTTCCAGCAGCTTTGAAACTCGCTGGCGCACGGCTGCCTCAGATAACCCAACGGCTTTGCCAATAGAGGCATAAGGACGTCGGCCATCTTCTTGCAGTTGCTCGATAATCGACTTTGAAACATCATCGAGCGTGGATGCCTTGGACATACCTTCCATATTGCGGGGTCAAAATGGCTTAAGCAAGTGATTTCGCAGTAATTTGCCAATTTCTTTGCGAATTGCGTGTATTTGTGACCAATTTGTTACCGAAATCGTATAAAAAACTGATTAATTCCCTGAACAAATGCCTTTTGCAGTCGTAAAGTGCCTATTAAGTAGTGGAATACCTGAAAAGGAAAAGGAAGATAAGTCTGTGTCAAAGGTTTTGCAGAATTTCATCAATGGCCAACTAGTAAAAAGTTCTAGTGGCAAAACCACCGAAGTTATCAATCCATCAACTGGAGCCGTTTACGCAGAAGCACAATTATCAAATGCCAAAGATGTTGATCAGGCATATGGCGCAGCTGAAAAAGCATTTGAAGAATGGCGCGAAACCACTCCTTCGCAGCGCCAAAAAGCATTACTTGATATTGCTGATGTCTTAGAAGCAAATGCAAATGAACTTGTAGAACTCGAAGGTATTAATACCGGTAAGCCATTTGCAGTAACTGCATCTGAAGAAATTCCACCGATGATCGATCAGATCAGATTTTTTGCAGGAGCAGCTCGCGTACTTGAAGGTCGCGCCGCAGGTGAATACATGAAAGGTTTCACTTCAATTATTCGCCGAGAGCCGATTGGCGTAATTGGTCAAGTTACACCATGGAACTATCCAATGATGATGGCTGTTTGGAAATTTGCTCCAGCAATTGCTGCTGGTAACTGTGTCGTTTTAAAGCCGTCTGACACAACACCAGTTTCAACAATTCGCATGGCTGAACTGATCGGCGACATTTTGCCACCTGGAGTTTTAAATGTCGTTACTGGTGACCGCGACACCGGTCGAGCGCTAGTCGAACATGAAACACCACAAATGGTTTCGATCACCGGTTCAGTTCGAGCAGGTATGGAAGTTGCTGGAAGTGCTGCGCGCGATGTTAAGCGCGTTCATCTAGAACTAGGTGGCAAAGCACCAGTAATTATTTTTGATGATGCAGATATTGAAGCGGCTGCTGAATGGCTAGCAGTGGCTGGCTTTTTCAACGCCGGTCAAGATTGCACTGCAGCAACACGTGTGCTTGTAGCAGACAAAGTGTATGACGATTTTGTGCACGCACTATCCCAGCAAGCCAAGGGTCTTTCAACAACTTTTGAACAAGGACCAAGTGATGGTGATGCACTAGTGCCACCAGTTAACAATGCTGCGCAACTTGAAAAAGTTTTGGGCTTCATAGATCGCGCTCCAAAGCACGCCAAGATTTCAGCCGGTGGATCGCGCATTGGTGATCGTGGTTACTACATCGAACCAACAGTCATTTCTGACCTAAAGCAAGACGACGAGATGATTCAAAATGAAATCTTTGGACCAGTTATGACAGTTCAAAAGTTTGATGACGAAGCTAAGGCGCTTAAGTGGGCAAATGGCGTGAAGTATGGGTTAGCTTCAAGTGTTTGGACACGTGATATCGGGCGCGGACTAAGAATGTCTAAATACCTTGATTTCGGTGCAGTTTGGATTAATACCCACATTCCACTTGTGGCTGAGATGCCACACGGTGGCTTTAAGCATTCTGGCTACGGCAAAGACCTATCTATGTATGGCTTTGAGGACTACACCAGAATTAAGCATGTAATGGCAAGTTTGGACTAAGCGTTAAGTAGATTAAGTAAATAGCGAAGCAGCAGGAAAAGGAAAAACTGTGAACGAAAATATGAGTGAACAAAAGTCAA
>JBDLPR010000025.1:0-2848 GCA_039800985.1 Actinomycetota bacterium
CCGGTTGCGCTCCCTCGACCAACGCGACCACTTAATTGATGTAACTGGCTTATGCCAAAACGAACAGCATCCATGATCACCATCATTGTTGCATTAGGTACGTCAACACCAACTTCAATCACAGTTGTTGAAATTAAAACATCAATTCCATCTGGATCGTTTGGACCAAGAGCGAATCGTTGCATCACATCATCTTTGTCACTGCCAGCCATTTGGCCATGCATGATGCCAACGCGAACATCTTTAAGCGGCCCTTCAATTAGTACGGGCGCCAAGTCTTCCAAGGCAACTGCAGGCCTTGAAGTTTTATCAAGTGGTTTATCTTCTTGGCTAGCAATTCTTGGCACCACAACATATGCCTGATGACCCTTTTGAACTTCTTCGACAACTCGTTGCCAAGCACGTTCTAAATGCGATGGTTTTTCAGCAGCAAATACAACGTGCGTTGTGATTGGGCTTCGCCCAGCTGGAAGTTCAGTCAATGTTGAAACATCCAGCGCGCCAAAAGCAGTCATTGCAACAGTTCGCGGAATTGGCGTTGCAGTCATCACTAAAACATGTGGTTTTCGTTCACTTCCTGCCTTAGCAACAAGGGTTGCCCGCTGCTCAACACCAAAGCGGTGCTGCTCATCGATTACAACTAAACCAAGATCAAAGAAATCAACTCGGTCTTCCAATAAGGCATGTGTTCCAATCACAATTCCAGCTTGACCTGAAGTGATATCAAGTAATGCTTGACGACGACTTGCAGTATTTAGCGATCCAGTTAACAGCGTTACGCCAGTTCCTTCATCATGTGATCCAAGTTGGCCGCGGGCTGCAAGCGGTCCTAGAAGTTTGGTGATCGCTCGATAATGCTGAGTTGCGAGAACTTCAGTTGGTGCAAGTAGTGCTGCCTGTCCCCCTGAATCAACAACTGTGAGCATGGCGCGAAGGGCAACAACCGTTTTACCAGAACCAACTTCACCTTGAAGTAACCGATGCATCGGGTGGCCATCAGCTAGCTCAGATTCAATCGTTCTGGTTACTTCTTGCTGACCAGCGGTTAATTTGAATGGCAGCTGTGAATCAAAAGCTTCAAGTAATCCACCAGATTTAGTGTGGCGCGGTACTGCTGGCCATTGCTCTAGTTCGTATTTCTGCTGGGCTAGTACAAGCTGCAAAGCAAGGGCTTCATCCCATTTCAAGCGCTGGATTGCTTTATCTAATTCATCTTGATTTGCCGGATGATGGATAAGTTGCAAAGCAACATCTAGGTCAATTAGCTGATGGGATTTGCGGAATTTCTCATCAATTGGATCAACCACATCCCCTAAAGCACTAAGTGCTGCAGTGACTGCCCGCTCAATAGTCCAGGACTGAATTTTGCTAGTTGCTGGATAAACCGGAAGCAGGGCTTCAGAGTAATCGGCGGCATTAACTTCAGTGAGGTCATCTAGCAATTCATAATCTGGATGCGTTAATTGGCGCTTGTTATTAAATACTGTGATTTGCCCTGAAAATAAACCACGCCTGCCAACAGCTAAATCTTTTTCTCGCCAGTGCTGGTTAAAGAACATCAGGGTTAATTGGCCGGTGCCATCGCTAATAATCACTTCTTGGCGGGTGCCGGCCTTTGATTTATTGCGCAGGTTTTTAAAACTTCTAACTTCTGCTTGAACTGTGACATGGTCACCTATTTCAAGGGATCCAAGGTCAGTTAATGCCCCACGTTGTTCATAACGTCTTGGGTAATGCCGAACTAAGTCGCCAACAGTATTAATACCCAGTTCTTTGGCGAAAAGGTCAGCGGTTTTCGGGCCAACTACTTGGGTTAACGCAGATTCCAGGGCCGACACTTAATTAGGTTACCTTTGCCTAAGGACAGAACCCTTGAACCAAGCGGGCAAGAACCCTATAAATAAAGAGATCTTGCCTACTGAATTGGAGTTTCAAAGGATTCATAGGTATTCTTTTGATTCGTTAAGAAAACCCCCAAGATTTTTAGGAGTCATCGTGGCTGCTGTATGTGATGTCTGTGGCAAAGGCCCAGGCTTTGGCCACAATATTTCTCACTCACACCGTCGCACCAAGCGTCGTTTCAACCCAAACATTCAGTCAGTGCGTGCGATTGTTAACAACTCACCAAAGCGTCTAAATGTTTGCACCGGTTGCATTAAAGCTAACAAAGTAGCTCGTGCTTAATTAAAAGCTTTTAAAAACCCGCATCTAAAGATGCGGGTTTTTTATTTACTCACTTTTTAAAGTGATCCCAGCCTTTAGGGCTAGTTAGAACATCATCTAAATAAACACCTGGCTCACCTGATTGAACAGTGCCAATTAATAACCAACCAGTTGGCACATCAAGTGGTGAACTAAAGGTTGCAAGGAAGGCATGGTCTTCCCCACCGTTTAAAACCCAGTCAAGTGCGCTACCACTAAACGCTGAAGCAGCAGCACTTAAGTCTTCGGCAATAACTAATTCGCTAGTTTTTATATGCATTTGAACATTTGATGCTTTGGCAATGTGGCCGGCATCTGAAAGCAAGCCATCACTTATGTCAATCATTGAATTTGCATTGTGGGCTAGGGCTGCTAATTCATATGGGGGCTCAGGTGCGCGGTGCGCGCCAACTAGTGCACGTGGTGATCTAAATCCACGCGAAAGCATTAAGTAACCAGCTGCTGAAAAACCAAGTTTGCCGGCAATTGCAATGGTGTCACCAGGTTTAGCCCCTGATCGCAATACTGGCTTTCGATTTTCTAGTTCACCAAGTGCGGTAACGCTGATTGTTATGGTTTCACTTCTAACAATGTCACCACCAACAACTTGCACATTAACTTTGCTTGCTTCTTGCGCTAAACCATC
>JBDLPR010000026.1:0-6802 GCA_039800985.1 Actinomycetota bacterium
CATTGGTGGTCTTTCACATGCACCGACTTCAGATTGGTTAGATCAATTACCAAAGCTAATTAATCAAACAACAGAAGTTATCGGTAAAAATCTTCCTGAACTAAATAAGCAGCTTGCCCAATTTGCAGGTGTTGGCATTCTGAAAAAAGATGCTGCAATTGAATATTCAGTCAGTGGGCCTGTAGCAAGAGCAAGTGGTTATCAAATTGATTTAAGAACCAATGCTCGCGGACTTAAATACTGTGAACTTTCACCAAGTGACATTTCATTTATTTACGGCGATGTGACAAGTCGAATTGGTTTATTAATTGCTGAAGTTGGCCAATCATTAACTTGGCTGGGCGAATTAATGCCAGTTTGTAAATCAAAAGTTGAAGAACCTATTGATGTCCTGCTACCTAAAGTGCTTCGGGTACCTGTTGGGGTTTATGAACATGAAATAGAAACACCGCTTGGAATTGCATCTTGGTTGCTTGTTTCAACAAACGACAAAATGCCTTACCGTTTAAAACTTCGCCCAGCATCACTTCACACATTGCTTGCAACAAGTGAGGTCTTAAAAGGTGTGAATGTGAATCAAGTTGATGCGGTGATTGCCAGTATGCCGTTTATCAGCGGCGATGTTGATCGCTAATTAGTCGCGGCGAGTTAACGCAAGTTCAGCTAGATTTGCTAAACGTTCCATCAATGTTTCAATAAGTTTTTGTGAAGCATCTAAACGATCGCGAAGATCTTTAATTTCATCACGCATGATCACAAGTTCAAGTGAGTGATCTTCTTTTTGTTGCTCTGGGGCTGCAACCTGGGTTACTGGTTCAGTTAC
Source organism: Actinomycetota bacterium (assembly GCA_039800985.1). Classification (GTDB taxonomy): domain Bacteria; phylum Actinomycetota; class Actinomycetes; order S36-B12; family UBA5976; genus UBA5976. The sequence continues at coordinate 824 of JBDLPR010000026.1, forward strand.
TCGTGGTGCTTCGCGAATTGGTTCGGGTTTAACTTCTTCAAGTATTTCTTCAACGATGTTTTCAACAATTTGATCTTCGCGAGCTTGTTCTTCGCTAGCAACGTAATCAAACACAACTGGAGCTGGTTCTTCACGAACAGCTTCAACAATTACTTCATCGACTGGACGTGGTTCAAAAATTGGATGTTCAAAACTTTGTTGTACGCGAGAAAGATTAACTTGAAGATTTGCACGCATTTGTTCAATACGACGTCTAGCTTCTTCAAGTGCTTGTGCAGGTGAAGCAACTGTTTCTGGATTTTCAGCAATTTCTTTGAAGTTTGGATAAAAATCTTTAACAAAGACATCTGATTCAGATTTCATTTCACGAATTGCATCTTTGATTTCATTGATATCTTCAGGAGTTACAGATGCTGCTGTTGTGACTTCGGCTGGTTCTTCAAAAAGTTGTTCATATGTAGTGTTTTTGTCTGCTTCACGCTTTGCATTATCAACTTCAAAACGAATCGTTGCAGTTTCAATTGAATCGCCAGGTTTGATTAGTGGAACCCAACCTGTGTATTCGCCGCGCAAAATTTCATCAACTTTTGGTGGTTGCGGAATACTCCGTGAAGTGAATTGTTGTTCATCTTCTAACTTTTCTTCGGCAGCCAAACTTTCTTCTGGCCGATCCCAATACGGTGAAGTTAGTGGATCCCATTTTTCGGCAGGGCGTGACTGATCGTCACTCATAATGCCCTCCTTGGGAAAGTAAGAAGAACCCCAAGCATATTCGAATAAATGGGTTTAGCGAAAGTCCAAGTATCTGGGATGCTGTAACCGTGGGTTTTTTAGCAACGGCAGCACAATCTGTTGGGGCTGTTGGTTTAGGCACACTTGGTTACAGCCTGGTTGAAGCTCAAAGCTTCACAACTAGACACGTGCAAATCCCCGTGTTGCCAAATGGCAGTTCAGATCTTCGGGTTTTACACCTTTCCGATTTACACATCACCCCATCGCAGACTAGAAAAATTAATTGGGTCAGATCACTTGGTGAACTGGATCCAGATTTAGTTGTCGTTACCGGTGATTTCTTAGCGCACCGACTTGCAGTTCCAGCAGTAATTGAAGCGCTTGGCGGCCTACTAAACAAACCAGGTTTATTTGTTTTGGGCAGCAATGATTACTTCGGTCCAGTAATTAAGAATCCATTTATGTATTTCGATAAAGATCGACAGATCACAGCTGATGGCGAAGTTCTGCCAACTGGGGATTTAGTTGATGAGCTAACAAATTACGGCTGGATTGATTTAGACAATAAGCAAGATCGCTTAACTGTTAATGGAATTTCAATTCATGCACGTGGCACCGATGATCCACACATAAATAAGGACAACTACGGAGCAGTTGCTGGAAGTTATGACTCTGGTGCATTTGCACTCGGTGTTACCCATGCTCCATACACCCGAGTGCTTAAGCAATTTGCTCACGATAAAACGGATTTAATTTTGGCTGGCCACACTCATGGCGGACAGATCTGCATTCCGTTTTATGGCGCCCTAGTTACTAACTGTGATCTGCCAACCGGACAAGCAAAAGGTTTATCTAATTTTGATTTTGATAATCGCCAAACACCACTGCATGTTTCAGCAGGTGTTGGAACTTCACCATTTACGCCAATTAGATTAGCTTGTCGCCCTGAAGCGACATTACTAACGCTAACTGCAAAATAATTTAGCTAAATTCTTTTGCGACAACTTCAGCAATTTGTGCTGTGTTAAGTGCAGCACCCTTGCGAAGGTTGTCACCACAAACGAAGAAGTCGATTTCATTCGGGTATTCAGGTGAAACACGAATGCGACCAACAACTGTTGGATCAGAATCAACAACATCGATAGGTGTTGGGAAAACTTTGTTCTTCGGATCATCAACAACAAGAACGCCATCGGCATCAGTTAGTAATGCGCGAATTTCATCTGCAGTAACCGGACGATCAAGAACTGCATGCACAGCTAATGAGTGAGTTGTGACAACTGGAACGCGAACACAAGTTGCGTGAACTTTAAGTTCTGGTTTGCCAAGAATCTTGCGTGATTCATTACGAACTTTTAGTTCTTCGCTGGTGTAATCATTTTCCTGAAGTGATCCAGCCCATGGCACAACGTTCATCGCTAGAGGTGCTGGAAATGGTCCAAGTTCGGTAACCACGTTACGTACGTCTTTAGTTGTTTCACCAAGATTTTTGCCGGCAACTTCACTCATCTGCTGGTGCAAAGTATCAATTCCTGCTTGACCAGCGCCAGATGCAGCTTGGTAGGAAGCAACAATAAGCTCTTTAACCCCAAAAGCTTTTTCAAGTGCACCAACTACAACGATCATTGAAAGAGTGGTGCAGTTTGGATTACTGATAATTCCACGTGGACGATTCTTAGTTTGATCAGCATTAACTTCTGGAACAACTAGCGGAACATCACTATCCATGCGGAAAGCACCACTGTTATCAACAGCTACGACACCTTTGCTTGCTGCAATTGGTGCCCACTTTGCTGAAATCTCATCTGGCACATCGAACATTGCAACATCGACGCCATCAAATGCATCTTCAGTTAGTTCTTCAACAACAACATCTTTGCCACGAACTTGAAGTACTTTGCCTGCAGACCGAGCGGATGCTAGAAGTTTGATATCGCCCCAAACATCAGGACGGGTAGAAAGAATGTCCAGCATTACGGTGCCAACAGCACCTGTTGCACCTACGACTGCAAGAGTTGGTTTTTTCGACATAGTTAGCGTCCTGTTCCACCGTAAACGACGGCTTCTCCGTCAGCATCTAAACCAAATGCACTGTGAAGGGCTTGAACTGCAGCCTTTGCATCATCAGCGCGAGTCACAATAGAGATGCGAATTTCAGAAGTTGAAATCATTTCAACGTTCACGCCAGCATCAGCGATTGCTTTAAAGAATGTTGCAGAAACACCAGGGTGTGAACGCATTCCAGCGCCAACTAGTGAGATCTTGGCGATCTTGTCATCAGTTTCAACATCTTTGAATCCGATTTCACTTTGAGCTTTGCGAAGAGCAAGTTCAGTCTTTGCTAAATCAATATGTGGAACAGTAAATGAGATATCAGTTTCAGTTGCGCCACTAGCACTTACGTTTTGCACGATCATGTCTAAGTTCACGCCTGCATTTGCAACTGTTTGGAAGATTGCTGCAGCCATACCTGGTCGGTCAGGTACCGCAACAACAGTGATCTTGGCATCGCCTAGATCATGTGCGACACCGGCAATAATTGGTTGTTCCATAACAGCTCCTTGCGCTGACAACTTTTCAATCTTGGACTGATCTTTTAGATCAGCAATAACAAAGGTTCCTTCACGATCTGAAAAGGAAGAACGAACGTGGATTGGCACATCAAAACGCTTTCCATATTCAACACAACGCAGGTGAAGCACTTTTGCGCCAGCTGCAGCAAGTTCCATCATTTCGTCATAAGTAATGCGTGGCACTTGGCGTGCTTTAGGCACGATGCGTGGATCGGCTGAGAAAATGCCATCAACGTCTGTGTAAATTTCGCAGACATCTGCTTTAAGCGCTGCTGCAATTGCCACTGCAGTTAAGTCTGAACCGCCACGACCAAGTGTGGTTATGTCTTTAGTGTCCTGGGAAACACCTTGGAAACCAGCAATGATCGGAACTGCGCCATCAGCTAGTGCTTCTTCAATACGTGCTGGGGTCACATCAACAATACGGGCTTTGCCGTGAGTTGAGTCTGTAATTAATCCAGCTTGAGATCCGGTGTAAGAACGAGCTTCAACACCAAGATCTGAAATTGCCATCGCAAGTACTGCCATAGAAATTCGCTCACCTGCAGTAAGCAACATGTCTAATTCACGGCCAGGTGGGTTTGGTGAAACTTCTTTTGCCAGATCTAAAAGTTCATCGGTTGTGTCACCCATAGCTGAAACAACAACTACAACTTGGTTGCCAGCATTCTTGGTGTTCACAATGCGCTTAGCTACGCGCAAAATACTGGCTGCGTCAGCAACTGACGATCCACCAAATTTCGCTACAACTAAACCCATAGCCCTTAATTCTAGGGGCAATCTCGAAATGTGAGTTCCGCGTCCAAATTATGGAATCAAAACTTACGGTGAAACCTGGCGGCGACCTTCGAATGCGCGACCGAGTGTAATTTCATCTGCATACTCAAGATCTCCACCGACTGGAAGACCGCTTGCAAGTCTGGTGACCTTAAGTCCAAGTGGTGAAAGCAACCTTGCTAAGTAAGTTGCAGTTGCTTCACCTTCTAGGTTTGGATCTGTTGCCAATATGACTTCGTGCACGTTGCTGTCAGATAAACGTGACATCAATTCCTTGATACGTAAGTCATCTGGACCAACGCCATCGATCGGACTAATTGCCCCACCTAATACGTGATAGCGGCCACGAAATTCACGTGTGCGTTCAATAGCCAAAACATCTTTTGGTTCTTCAACAATGCAGATAGTTGCTTGGTCACGACGAGTATCAGCACAAATACGACACAAATCATTTTGGGCAACGTTGTAACACTCTTTACAGAAACGCACCTGTTCTTTAACTGCAATTAAAACTTCAGCAAGTTTTTGTGAATCAACGTGATCTGAATTTAATAAGTGAAATGCAATTCGGGTTGCACCCTTTGGTCCAACACCTGGAAGCTTGGCAAATTCATCAATTAGATCTTGAACAATGCCTTCATACATATTGCTCATTGCTAACGAGGGCTTTCTGAAATTACCTGTGCCCCAAGCATGTTAGTAACCATGTCTAATGCAGAACGCTTTGTTACAGCTTCATCATCTGGTGATGCTTCGCCTGCTTCACTAACGTCTTTTTTTGCAGCAACTTTCTTAGCTTGCTTGGCATCAACAGTTGGTTCAACAATCACATCTGCACGAAGTACTTCTTTAATTGCTGCAGCTAATTTTTCATGATGCTTGCTTTTCATAGCATTTGCCATCGCACCAGCGTTAGCAAAAGCAACTGCAAGACGTCGATCTTCACTTAGTGATAGCGGACTTGAATCCTGCATGGTTAGCCAGCCAACTTTGCTAATTGACTTAAGTACTTCTAATACTGAAGGCCAGTGATCACGAATCTGTGCAAAAGTAACTTCGCCGACAAGTTTTGGTGCTTCTTCTTTTGCTTGCGCTGCTTTTTGATGTGCTGAAGCTGCAACTTGTGATGGTTTAAGCGGTGGTGGCGCTGAAGATGTTCGCTGAACTGGAGCTGGAGAAGCTTTTGGTTTTTCAACCACTTCTTCAGTTACAGTTTCCACTCGTTTAGGTTCTGGCGCGCCAGCAGGTGCTTGGCGTTGATAAGTAACCGCGCCACCTTGTTCAAGTTTGGCAACACGATCAGCTAAATCTTGAGCAACTTCAGGTGTTACTAAACGTGCAACTAATAATTCAAGTTGTAACCTTGGTGATGCGGCGCCGCGTAATTCACTCATGCCTGCGTTAACTAAATCTGCCACGCGAACTAATTGGCCATAAGTAAAGAGCTTTGCTGATTCAACTAAATCATTAACTTGTTCAGTTGGTAGATCAAATAAACCTGAAGTCGCTGAATCTGGAACTTGAGTCAAAATTAATAAATCGCGAAGTCGTTCAAGAAGATCAGCAACAAATCTGCGTGGTTCATGTCCAGTTGTAACAACTTGGTCAATCAAGGTAAACAGTTTTGCGCCATCACCTTTAGCGATTGCATTAATCACATCACTTAGCAAGCGTTCATCGGTGAATCCAAGCTGAGCAACAGTGTCAGCATAAGTAACACCCTCAGGACCAGCCCCAGCAATAACTTGGCCTAGAACCGATTGCGCGTCACGAACTGAACCAGCGCCAGCGCGTGCAACAAGGGCAAGCGCTGCAGGATCAGCTTTAATTCCTTCACGTTCACAAATTAATCCAAGGTGTTCTGCCAAATTCTTTGCTGAAACTAATCGGAATGGAT
>JBDLPR010000027.1:0-4153 GCA_039800985.1 Actinomycetota bacterium
TTAGTGATCCACCATTTTCAATATTACGGGCGGCACCAAAGAATTTCTTTGGTGGATAAAGCGCAGCTGAATCAACACCACCAGAAAGAATACGACCAGATGCTGGGGCTGCAATGTTGTATGCACGACCCAAACGAGTGATTGAGTCAAGTAAAACAACAACATCATGTCCCATTTCAACCAGGCGCTTAGCGCGTTCAATTGAAAGTTCTGCAACAGTTGTATGGTCATCAGCTGGGCGGTCAAATGTTGAAGCGATAACTTCACCTTTAACTGATCGCTCCATATCAGTAACTTCTTCTGGACGCTCATCAACAAGAACAACCATTAAGTGACACTCAGGATTGTTTTTTGTGATTGCGTTTGCAATTGATTGCAAAACCATTGTTTTACCAGCCTTAGGTGGTGAAACAATCAAACCACGTTGGCCTTTACCAATTGGTGAGATTAAATCAATAACACGTGTAGTTAAAATATTTGGTTCGGTTTCAAGACGCAGACGCTCTTGTGGGTAAAGTGGAACCAACTTAGAAAACTCAACTCTTGATTTTGCGCTCTCAGGATCTTGTCCATTAACAGTGTCAACGCGAACAAGCGCATTGAACTTCTCTCGACGCTCACCTTCGCGCGGTTGGCGAACTACACCTGTAAGAACATCACCCTTACGAAGTCCAAGTTTTCTAACAAGTTGCAGACCAACATAAACATCGTTTGGGCTTGGTAAATATCCAGCTGTGCGAATAAATGCATAATTCTCAAGAATGTCTAGTAAACCTCCAACTGGAAGCAGAACGTCATCTTCTGAAATTTGAATTTCACGCTCTTCGCGATTTCCGCGATCACGGAAGCGGCCACGATCACGACGGTTATGACGACCACCACGATCACGATCGCCACGTTCGCTACGGTCTTCGTTATTTGAATTAGTTTTCTCTTCGGAGTTTTCGCTCACGTCATCTTCCTCTTTTTCATTGCGACTTTTGTTACGGCGAGCATCTCGCTCTGCGCGCTTGGCATCTTTTTCAGCCTTTGCTGCATCTCTATTTGCAGCTTGTAAATCGCCAATTGCTTGGACTAGATCGCCCTTCTTCATGGTGTCTGAACCTTCAATGCCTAATCGAGATGCTGTCTTGCGCAGTTCTGGCAGAAGCATCGCGGCAAGTTCGCCATTGTCGCGGGCTGTTTTTGCTGGTGTCATTTATTGAGTAATTACCTTTTGGTTATTTAGATTTTAAGGAATTTATCTCACATATTCTTTAAATTAATTTAAGGAAGTTGTGCGAAGAAGTCTCGCACTGAGATAGGTGAAACTTAGCAGGGGTTGGGGAATTACTCAACTCCCCGTGGCGAAATCCCTAACTTCAGCGCCTTGAAGTGTGGTTCTCCCACCTTTATAAATTCATCTTCTTCGGCCTCAGACATTGTGTGTAGTACTAGAACACTTGGCCCAGCCCCAGAAATCATTGCCGGAACTCCAGCAGCTCGTAATTTCTCAACAAGATCGATTGATTTTGGCATTGCCTCGCGGCGATAACTTTGGTGAAGATAATCGTTTGTTGCCTCAAGTAACAAGTCTGGGCGGTGTTCGAGTGCATGAGCAAGCAGCGCAGTATTTGCAGAATTTTTAACCGCATCAATATGGGAAATCACTTCTGGCAACATTTTGCGAGCTTTATTTGTAGAAAGATGATTTTCAGGAATAAAGGCCACACATTTGATCGCAGAATTTACTGGTATTGAAACCGCACGCCCCACATTTGAATTTGAATCATTCCAAGCGATTGTTGCACTACCTAATACAGCAGCTGCGACATTATCTGGATGTCCTTCAAGTTCAGTTGCGAGTTCGATAATAACTTCATCAGTAAGAATAGTTTCACCACTAAGAACTAGATTCCTTGCCAAAGTTAAGCCACCAACAATTGCTGCAGCAGATGAACCCAATCCGCGCGCGTGTGGAATGGCATTTAATTGCCGTAATTCAATTCCTTTTGGTTTTTGGCCCATGTATTCAAAACCACGCATCATTGCTTTGATTACTAAATTATTCTTATCTTTCTTGATTTCATCAGCACCTTCACCAGAGGCATCCACATCAAACTCTGGCGCATCTAATACAACTGCTGCGTAGCGATCGCGTAGTTCAAGTGCAATACCAAAAGTATCAAAACCGGGTCCTAGATTTGCACTTGTTGCAGGGACGCTTACTTGTGCCATTGTGGCTTTAAAAGTTAAACGATTAGCGACCATTAAGCGAGGCCAATCACTTCTGCAGCACGCTTAACATCAACAGGAATAACTGTTGGTGCAGGCGCATGGTCTAAAACCCAATTAACATCTTTAAGGCCGTTGCCAGTTACAGTTATAACAATCTTCTTATTCTTTGGAAGTTTTCCTTCAGCTTGCTTCTTAATTAAGCCCGCAATACCTGCTGCAGATGATGGTTCAACAAATACGCCTTCTTTTGCAGCAACTAGATGATATGCCGCAAGAATTTGTTCATCAGTGACCGAATCAATTAGGCCACCTGAAGAATCTCGAGCATCAACTGCCTGTTGCCAAGAAGCTGGATTTCCGATTCGAATTGCAGTCGCAATTGTGTCTGGATTATCAACTTTTTTTCCTAGAACAATTGGTGCGGCACCCGCTGCTTGAAATCCCCACATCTGCGGCAGTCTTGATGAAATTTTATCTGCGAAATATTCCTGATAGCCCTTCCAATATGCAGTGATGTTTCCTGCATTTCCAACCGGCAATACATGAAGATCTGGAGCATCGCCTAACATATCTACAACTTCAAATGAAGCTGTTTTTTGTCCTTCAATTCGGAATGGATTCACTGAATTAACTAGAGCGACTGGATAGTTTGCTGATAAATCACGAGCAAGATTTAAACAATCATCAAAATTTCCATTTACTTGAATAAGTGTTGAACCATGAGCAATCGCTTGAGCTAATTTGCCCATTGCAATTTTGCCTTCTGGAACAAGAACAACCGGGCGCATGCCGGCCTTGGTTGCATATGCAGCAGCTGATGCAGAAGTGTTTCCAGTTGATGCACAAATAACAGCTTGCGCACCATCTTCAGCTGCTTTTGAGATCGCCATTGTCATACCGCGATCTTTAAATGAGCCAGTCGGATTAGCACCTTCCACTTTTAACCAAACTTCGTTATCTAACATTTCAGATAAAACAGAAGTCTGAACAAGTGGCGTACCACCTTCACGTAAAGTAATTACTGGAGTTTTTGTAGAAACCGGCAGGCGGTGACGATATTCATCAATTACACCACGCCATTGGTGAGCACCTTTTTTCTTGCCAAAAATACTCAATTAACTTTTCCTTCTACCCTTAGAACGCTATCAACACCTTTTACGATATCTAAACTCTTTAAACCTTCTACAGTCTTTGCTAGCGCAGCATCAGTTGCTTTGTGAGTCATAACAATTAATTCGGCATCATCGCCACGGCCATTTTGGCGCACGGTTTGGATTGAAACATCACTCTTGGCAAATGTTTCGGCAACCTTTGCTAGAACACCCGGCTTATCTGCAACGTCCAAGCGAATTAAGTAGCGAGTTTTATTTGAACCCATAGGGGCAATCTTGCGATCTGCATATCCACTTTCTCGAGGTCCTTGGCTTCCCAATACTCTATGGCGAGCAACTGCAACTAGGTCACCGAGAATCGCTGAAGCCGTTGGTGCACCTCCGGCGCCGCGACCATAGAACATTAATTCGCCGGCTGACTCTGCTTCTATGAACACCGCATTAAATGATTCACGTACTGCTGCAAGTGGATGATTGCGTGCAATCAAAGTTGGATGAACGCGAACTGAAATTTCACCTTTTTCATTTAAATCAGCGATTGCCAATAATTTGATTACCAAATCCAATGATTTAGCTACGGCAACATCAGTTGCAGAAATTTTTGCAATTCCTTCTCGATAAACATCTGCATCGGTAACTCGTGAATGAAATGCTAATCCTGCAAGAATTGCTGCTTTTGCTGCAGCATCAAATCCTTCAACATCTGCTGTTGGATCTGCTTCTGCAAAGCCAAGTGCCTGAGCTTCTTTAAGGGCATCGGCAAACGCTGCACCTGTTTCATCCATTTTTGTAAGAATGTAGTTAGTTGTGCCGTTAACAATTCC
>JBDLPR010000028.1:0-10417 GCA_039800985.1 Actinomycetota bacterium
AATGGGCTGATCAAGATTTCGCTCAAATAGTTCACGATTCTGTGCGGGAGTATGCTCGCACTGAATTTCGCGAGGATGTATGGCAGCAACTTGCATCAGGTATCAAATTTGTTGCTGGTGATCTAAATAGTGATGCATCATTTGATGAACTAAAGCGCGTTGTTGACCAATTAGACGAAAAACGTGGGACCGGCGGTAACCATGCCTTTTACTTATCAATTCCACCAGGTCTATTCCCTACTGTTCTTGAGCAACTAAAGCGCTCGGGCCTTGCCGATTCAAAAGAAGATGCCTGGCGCCGAGTAGTTGTTGAGAAGCCATTCGGTCATGATGCAACAAGTGCACGTGAATTAAATAAAGTTGTTGGAACGGTATTCCCAAGTGGCAGCGTATTTCGCATTGACCATTACCTGGGTAAAGAAACTGTTCAGAATATGCTTGCGATCAGATTCGCTAACGCAATGTTTGAGCCGATCTGGAATGCCAATTATGTAGACCATGTTCAAATAACGATGGCTGAAGACATCGGTATTGCTGGTCGTGCTGGCTATTACGACGGCATTGGTGCTGCTAGAGATGTGATCCAAAACCATTTACTTCAGCTAGTTGCACTAGCTGCGATGGAAGAACCAACTTCTTTCCAAGCAGATGCCGTTCGAATTGAAAAAGAGAAAGTCTTAAATGCGATCGTTATTCCTAAAGATATCGCGGCGCACACTGCCCGTGGCCAATACGCCCAAGGGTGGCAAGGTGGAGTTGAGGTTAAGGGTTACCTTGAAGAAGATGGAATTGATCCAAATTCAACTACCGAAACTTTCGCTGCCATCAGATTAGATATCGATAATCGCAGATGGGCCGGCGTCCCGTTTTATTTACGAACTGGCAAACGACTTGGCAGACGTGTCACCGAAGTTGCCGTGGTATTTAAGCGTGCCCCGCATCTTCCGTTTAGTGCTGCCAGCACTCAAGAGTTAAGTAACAATGCTTTTGTTTTTCGCATCCAGCCAGATGAAGGTTTGACTGTTCGTTTTGGCTCTAAAGTTCCAGGAAGTGCAATGGAAGTTCGCGATGTGAACATGGACTTTGGTTATGGCGCATCTTTCACTGAAGACAGCCCAGAAGCTTACGAACGATTAATCCTGGATGTATTACTTGGTGATCCACCGCTATTTCCTCGCCATGAAGAAGTTGAATCACAGTGGAAAATACTTGACCCAATTTTGGATTTCTGGGCAAAAAACGGCAAGCCTGATCAATACGCTTCAGGTGGCTGGGGACCGCAGAGTGCTTATGAAATGATGGCCCGCGATGGAAGAACTTGGCGGCGACCATGATCAAACTCGAAAACACAAATGCCAATGCTGTTGCAGCTGCTATTAACGATGAGCGCGCTCGTATGGGCAGTCCAACAGTTGGCATGGTTTTAACGCTCTTGGTTTTAACCGACGAATTGAATCAAGCAGACGCGCTGGCTGCTGCTGGCCAAGCAGCCCGCGAGCATCCAATGCGCATAATTGGTCTAATTGAACGTCCAAGTCGTGATCAGGCTCATCTTGATGCACAGATCCAAGTTGGTGGCGATGATGGCCCTGGTGAATTAATCGCCTGTCGATTGCACGGTGAGCTTGCTAAGCATGCTGGCTCAGTTGCCATTCCTTTATTGCTGCCAGATACGCCTGTTGTTGCCTGGTGGCCAGCAGGAGCCCCAAATCACCCATCTAGTGATGCCATCGGAAAACATGCCACTAGACGCATTACCGACACCGCTGAAGTTTCCAATTACATTGAAATGCTTGGTACCAGACTTGAAAACTATGAGCCTGGTGACACTGATTTAGCTTGGACTAGAACAACGCCGTGGCGAAAACTACTTGCTGCTGCTTTTGATCAACCAGTTGGCAAACCACAAAGTGCTGAAGTTCAGGTTCAATCAAGAAATCCAAGCGGTTTATTACTAGCTGGTTGGCTTGCCCAAAGATTAAACGTGCCAACCAAAGTTGTGCACTCAAAAGGTCCTGGCATTACAAATGTCACCATCAAGACTGATCTTGGCGAAGTGGCATTAAGCCGACCTGATGGCCAAACTGCAACACTTAAAGTGCCAGGTAGCGCTGAATCAACGGTTGCGCTAAGTCGACGTTCCCTTGCTGAACTAATCGCCGAAGAATTACGTCGGCTTGATCCAGATGAAATTTATCTTCAAGCGCTTCGCGGTATTCAAAAAGTGGAATTACCTAAGTAATTCAGATGACTGAAATCCAAGTAAACAGCGCTGCTGATGCCCAAAACGTAATAGCTCAAGTTATTGGTGACCTGGCTGAATACATCAGCGATGCTGTTCGTAATAACAAAGAGGTTCACATCTCACTAACTGGTGGACGTGCGGGATCTGAAATTGCAAAGCAACTATTTGAAAGCCCAGCAATCGATAGCCCACTGGTCCACATCTGGTGGTCGGATGAACGCTATTTAAATACTGGCAACCTTGAACGTAATGATTCAGTTGTGCCAAGTGATTTAGTTACAAAAGCAAAGATTCACCACTTGCCATCAACTGATACAACTAATGATTTAGCTGAAGCGGTTAGCAAAGCATCAGCAGAACTTCACCTAAACACCACTACGCGTTTTTGCGATCGCAATGTGATGATGGACATTTCACTTCTTAGTATCGGTCCAGATGGTCACATTGCTTCCCTGTTCCCAGGTCATAGCGCGCTAACTAGCACACCAGCGATAACTGGTGTTATCGATAGCCCTAAGCCCCCAGCACAGCGTTTAACTTGGACTTTTTCAACACTTAATGCCAGTGAACAAATTTGGTTCATCGCAACCGGCAGTGAGAAATCTGATGCCGTAAGCAAGCTAATTACTGGAAGTAGCGTGGATGAAATCCCGGCTTGCGGTGTTCGGGGCAAACTAAAAACAGTTTTATATGCAGATAAGTCCGCCTTAATCTAAGGCGGACTTATCTATTGAACTTTTTTAGTATTAATTACTTACCTCGAAGCTTTGCAATTGCTTCATCAAGAATTGCTTTGCCATCTTTTGCTTCGCGACGTTCTTTAACGTAAGCAAGGTGAGTTTTGTAAGGTTCGGTTTTTAGCTGGCGAGGCGGATTTTCTTTGTCACGACCTGCAGGAAGACCACACTTTGGACAATCCCATTCATCTGGAACTTCAGCATCATGAGCAAAGCTTGGCTTTGTTTCATGTCCTTCTTCGCAGTAGTAAGGAATGTGAATACGTGGTGCTGAATCGCCGCGTTCAGCTTCACCCATTGGACCTGCGCCAACACGACTGCCACGAATAGCACTGCCACTTGCCATTGTTATGCCACCTTAAGAGTTAGTCCCAGGGCAACAATTGCTGTTACCCAAATTAAAGCTAATGCGATCGTGATGCGATCAAGGTTGCGTTCAGCAACTGAAGAGCCACCAAGTGAACTGCTCATGCCACCACCGAATAGATCTGAAAGGCCGCCACCTTTACCTTTGTGAAGTAATACCAAGATGATTAACAAGACGCTAGTAATAGCTAGAACCACTTGTAGTGTGCCGATCATTAATTGATCCCTTTCGACCTGTGAAATTTTACCCGATAAACCTGTTGCTACTTACCGTGCATGCGGTAGCGACAAACAGAGACAAATTCATCAGGATCTAGGGATGCGCCGCCAACAAGACCGCCATCAACATCAGGCTGGGCCATGATTGCTGCCACGTTATCTGACTTCATTGAGCCGCCGTAAAGGATGCGAACTTTGTCGCTGGCATTGCCATGTAGTTCTTTAATGCGAGCACGAATCGCGCCACAAACTTCTTGGGCATCTTCTGGTGTGGCAACTTCGCCTGTACCGATTGCCCAAACTGGTTCATAGGCAATAACCAGGTTGCCAACTTGTTCACCAGATAGTCCAGCAAGTGCACCATCAACCTGAGCAAGTGTGTATGAGACATGATTGCCGGCTTTACGAATATCTAAACCTTCACCAACACAGATGATTGGCGTAATTTCATTTCGGATAGCAGCTTTTGCTTTAGCGTTTACGACTGCATCTGTTTCACCGTGATATTGACGACGTTCTGAGTGCCCAGCTAGCGCGTAAGTGACACCAAGTTTGGCAAGCATTGCGCCGCTAATTTCGCCGGTGTAGGCACCCTTTTCATGTTGTGAAATATCTTGGCTACCGTAGGCAAGTTGTAGTTGGTCACCATCAACTAATGTCTGAACGCTGCGGATGTCAGTAAATGGCGGAATAACTGCCACATCTAAATTATTGAAGTCTTCTTCATTAAGTGTGTAAGCAAGTTTTTGAACTAGTGCGATGGCCTCAATGTGATTTAAGTTCATCTTCCAGTTACCGGCCATAAGTGGCATACGTGACATTTAGTTATCCTCCAAAACGGCCAAACCTGGCAAGGTCTTTCCTTCTAAGTATTCAAGGCTGGCGCCACCACCGGTTGAGATGTGTGTGAAGCCAGATTCTGGAATTCCAAGTAAACGAACTGCAGCAGCGCTATCGCCGCCGCCAACAACTGTTGTTCCAGCAACTTTGGTAATTGCAGTTGCAACTGACTTGGTGCCAGTTGCGAATGCTTCCATTTCAAATACGCCCATTGGACCATTCCAAACAACTGTCTTGGCATCACTTAGAGCACTGCTGAACTTTTCGATTGTTTTTGGACCAATGTCTAGACCCATCCAGCCATCTGGAATCTGATCTGCAGCAACAATCTTTGTCGCAGCATCTGCTGCAAACTTATCTGCCACCAAAACATCAACTGGAATGATAATTTCCACACCTTTGCTTGCAGCTCTGGCGATTAGATCTTTAACCGTGTCGATTTGATCTTCTTCAAGTAGCGACGATCCAACGCTGTGTCCATTTGCGGCTAAGAATGTAAAACACATTCCCCCACCAACAATTAAGCGGTCAACTGACTTAATGAGATTTTCAATAACACCTAATTTGTCACTAACTTTTGAACCACCAAGAACAACCACGTATGGACGATCTGGGTTGCCCAAAACTTTGGCGAATACTTTTGCCTCAGCTTCAACCAAGTAACCGGCAGCATGTGGCAGGACTTTTGCTAAATCAGTTACAGAAGCTTGTTCGCGGTGAACAACACCGAAACCATCACTTACATACATGTCCGCAAGGCTTGCCCACTCTTTTGCAAGTGCAGCGCGTTCACTTGAATCTTTGCTGGTTTCGCGCGCATCAAAGCGAACGTTTTCAAGCATGAGCACATCGCCAGCTTTGGCATTGGTGACAGCGTTAACTGCTTCTGGTCCGCTAACAACTGGAACAAGTTTCACATCTTTGCCAAGAAGTTCACCAAGACGTGTTGCAGCAGGAGCAAGTGAGTACTTATCTTCTGGTGCGCCTTTTGGTCGGCCTAAGTGTGCTAGCACAATCACCTTTGCACCGCGATCGGCTAAAGATTTGATTGTTGGAACACTTGCGCGAATGCGACCATCATCTGTGATGGTTTTGCCATCTAGCGGCACGTTTAGGTCAGAGCGCACAATGACGCTCTGACCAGCAACGTTTAGTTCATCGATTCCACGAATAGACATTATTTGACTTAAGTCTTGGTTAATTTGCGGAATTAAAGCTTGCTACCGACGTACTTAGTTAGATCAACTAAGCGGTTTGAGTAACCCCATTCGTTGTCATACCAGCCAACAACCTTGACGGTGTTGCCAATTACGTTTGTTAGACCAGCATCGAAAATACATGATGATGGATCGGTAACGATGTCTGAAGAAACGATTGGGTCTTCGGTGTAGCTAAGGATTCCCTTAAGTGGACCTTCAGCTGCTGCCTTAACAACTGCGTTGATTTCTTCCTTTGTTGCAGCCTTATTAAGTACTGCTGTTAAGTCAGTTGCTGAACCTGTTGGGACAGGAACGCGCATGGCGTAGCCATCAAGCTTGCCCTTAAGTTCTGGAAGAACTAAACCAATCGCCTTTGCGGCGCCAGTTGTGGTTGGGATCATGTTTGTTGCTGCAGCGCGAGCGCGACGAAGATCCTTGTGTGGGAAGTCAAGGATTACCTGGTCGTTTGTGTAAGCGTGGATTGTGGTCATTAAACCGTGGTCAATTCCAAATGCATCGTGAATTGCCTTAGCCATTGGAGCTAAACAGTTAGTTGTACAAGATGCATTTGAGATCACATGGTGATTAGCCGCGTCATACTTTTCATGGTTAACGCCCATCACGATGGTCACATCTTCATTTGATGCAGGCGCAGAAATAATTACTTTCTTGGCTCCAGCTGCGCGGTGAGCAGCTGCTTTAGTTGCATCAGTGAAGTGGCCGGTTGATTCGATCACAATGTCAGCGCCAAGCTTGCCCCAAGGCAGTGCACTTGGATCACGTTCAGCTAGGGCTGCAATTTTCTTTCCACCAACGATGATCGCTTCATCGGTGTAAGAAACATCTTTACCTAGGCGGCCCAGAATTGAGTCGTACTTAAGTAAGTGGGCCAAAGTCTTATTGTCGGTCAGGTCATTTACGCCAACTACTTCAATATCAGCACCTGATGCTTCAATTGCACGGAAGAAGTTACGGCCGATTCGACCAAAACCATTAATACCAACACGGACGCTCATGGCGATCCTCCTTGATTGTTTTTTAGGAAATCTTTAAAAAACGAATCACTACGCTGTGAAACGGGCTATTACCCTTCAAGCATATCAGGGGTCAATCCAGCCTCAGTGTTTGGTATGCCAAGGTCACTAGCTCGCTTATCTGCCATTGCTAATAAACGACGAATTCGACCAGCGATGGCATCTTTTGTCATCGGTGGATCAGCAAGGGCGCCTAGCTCTTCAAGACTTGCCTGTTGGTGGTTAACCCGAAGTTGACCTGCTTCAAGTAAGTGCTGAGGAATTTCTGGACCCAAAATTTCAATTGCTCGGGCTGCCCTGGCGCCAGCTGCCACCGCGGCTCTTGCTGAGCGGCGCAAATTCGCATCATCGAAATTTGCAAGGCGGTTAGCAGTTGCCCGAACTTCACGACGAAGGCGACGCTCTTCCCAGGCAAGTACTGATTCGTGTGCGCCAATGCGAGTTAACATCGCGCTAATCGCATCGCCATCGCGAATAACCACGCGATCAACACCGCGCACTTCACGAGGCTTTGCGGTAATTCCTAAACGACGAGCGCTGCCAGTTAATGCCATCGCACTTTCATGTCCTGGACAAGTAATTTCAAGTGAAGAACTACGACCAGGTTCAGTTAATGAACCATGTGCCATGAATGCACCACGCCAGGCTGCCTCTTGATCGCAAACCGGACCAGAAACAATGTGCGGTGGCAAGCCGGCAATTGGTCTACCGCTTGGATCAACTAAACCAACTTGTTTTGCTAAATGTTCGCCATCAGTTGTTACGCGAACAACATAACGACTTCCTTTGCGGATGCCAGCGCCAGATACTACTGAAACTTCGCTATCTGCGTTGAAAATTTCTTTTAAGTCTTTGCGTAGGCGACGAGCCACTTGGCCAGTATCAAGTTCCGCTTCAACCACAATTTTTCCACTGACGATGTGAAGGCCACCTGCGAAACGCAATAGCGCAGATACCTCAGCCTTACGGCAACACGCTTTGGTTACCTTAAGCCGGCTGAGTTCGTCCTTAACGGCCGAGGTCATTGCCATGTACTCATTCCTTGCAAGTTATAAAACTTTCTCAAGTGTGTAGGCTAGCCGACCCGGATCATGCTGCTCCATTGGGGCTTCGGTATTTCCAACTTCTGCAAGTTCCACGCGGGCGCCAAGCTTGGCTGCCACAGTCAGTAACTTCTTCTCATTTGCCACATGTCTTGGATCGGCAACAACGGTATCGAGCGCAAAATTAGGTACTCGCTTAGCCAGCACCTCAAGATAGCTCTCCGGCGAAAAATTACTGGTTTCCCCTGTCTGTGGCTTTAAGTTCAAAATCAAAACCCGATTTGCCTTCGTTTCAACTAATGCCTTTTTCATCTCAGGAACTTCAAAATGGTTAAGCACACTTGTGTACCAAGAACCTGGACCCAAAATGACCGTATTTGCTTTTAGAACGGCTTCTACCGCTTCTTCGCACACAGCTGGATTAGGTGGATTGATGGCGATTGAAACAATTTTGTCTTTGACTGTTGCAACTTTTACTTGGCCAATTACTTTTCGCTTCGCCCCAGTTTTTGATTTAACTTCTGCTTCGATGCGAAGTGGTTCAAGTGCAAGTGGAAGCACACGACCTTTGGCGCCAAGAAGCTTGCCCACCCATTCAAGACCCTGAACTATGTCGCCAGTTTCTTCCCACAACGCAGTGATCATCAAATTGCCAAGTGAATGGCCATCTAGCTCACCAGTTGATTTAAATCTGTGCTGCAGAACATTTGCCCAAGTTGAACCCCAGTTATCTTCACCACAAAGTGCGGCAAGAGCCATGCGAAGATCACCTGGTGGCACAATTCCAAATTCTTTACGCAGGCGGCCACTTGAACCACCGTCATCACTAACGCCAACAACGGCAGTGATGTTGCATTTAATAAGAGTTAGCGCTCGAAGAGTTGAAGCCAATCCATGGCCACCACCTAGTGCAACAACACTTTTTGTTAATCCAAAACGCACGATTTGAAATTACTCCCGGCCTAAATCGCGATGCACCACGCGAACTTCAACGCCGTTTTTAACTAACCTAGCGCCTAAGTTCTCCGCCATAGAAACACTTCGATGCTTTCCACCGGTGCAACCGATTGCAATTGTGACAAAGCGCTTACCTTCGCGCAGGTAACCATCTTCCACAAGCGAAACAAGATTTGTGTAGCTTTCCAAAAACTCTTGGGCTTCAGGTTGACCGATTACATAATCGTTGACCGCTGAATCAAGACCAGTTAAATCTTTCAGTTTCGGATCCCAATAAGGGTTTGGCAAAAAGCGCATGTCTGCAACTAAGTCAGCATCAACTGGAATTCCATACTTGAATCCAAATGACATGACAGTTGCTCTAAGGGCAACATGGTCATCATCACCAAAAGCTGCTTCGATTGCACGGCGCAGTTCGTGCACATTTAAATTCGTTGTGTCAATAACTAAATCAGATTCAGCGCGTAGATCGCCAAGAAGTGTTCGCTCACGTTGTACCGCAGACAATATGTTGTCTTCACGTTGAAGCGGATGCGGGCGACGTGATGATTCATAGCGACGAACAAGTGCTTCATCACCTGCTTCCAGGAAAAGCACCCTTAGGTCATGGCCAGCTTTTTTAATCGAAAGTAGCGACTCTTGTAATTCAGAAAATAGATTTCCACCGCGAACATCTGCAACTACGGCAACCTTGGTTGAGCCAGCGCGAGCAGGAACATAGTCAACAACTTCACCCATCAGTTTTGGCGGCAAGTTATCGACAACAAACCAACCAAGATCCTCAAGTGCGCGGGTTGCTGTTGACCGGCCAGCACCTGACATCCCAGTTACCAGGATTACATCGATTGGTTCACTCATCAGTCAATTATCTCGCCTGTTGTGACATTTAGTCCTGCCGGAGTCGAACCAGTTTCTGCCAATTTTGCAATGATTTCTTCGGCTTGTTTTTGGCCAATGCCATTAACCTGCATTAATTCATCCATCGATGCAGCTCGAATCTTTTTAAGTGATCCAAATTGTGCAAGTAATGCTTTTTTCTTAACTGGACCAAGTCCGGCAACTTCATCGAGCACACTTTCCACCATCGACTTTGAGCGACGCTGTCCATGATGAGTATTTGCAAAGCGGTGCGCTTCATCCCGGATACGTTGTAGTAAAAACAGTGCTTCACTATTTCTGGGAAGAACTATTGGCACGTTATTACCTGGAAGGAAAATCTCTTCCATCTTTTTAGCCAATCCAATTACATACATATTAGAAATGCCAGCTTCACTAAGCGCCCTGGCTGCTGAATTAACCTGCGGAATACCACCGTCAATAACTAGCAAGTTTGGTCGATATGGACCACTTTGCTCTTTATGGGAAGCAAATCGACGTGTTACGACTTGGAATATAGATCTAGTGTCATCACGCGGATTTTCAATAATGAAATGTCGATAATCTTTTTTGGCTGGTAAACCGTCTTCAAATACCACAAGTGAAGCAACCACGTTTGTTCCTTGAATGTGAGCAACGTCAATACATTCAATTCGAAGCGGGGCTTTGGCTAAACCAAGTGCTTCTTGCAATTCATTCAGGGCTTGAGTTCTGGCAATTAGATCTGTTGAACGGCGGGATTTGTGAGATACCAAAGCTTGGGAGGCGTTTACCAATACAGATTCCATCAAGGTTTTCTTATCTCCACGCGCTGGAACTCTGATATCTAGTTTTGTTTGGCGCACTTCAGTTAATAACTGCTGCAGGCTATCAAGTGAATCTGGAAGTTCATTAGTCAGAA
>JBDLPR010000029.1:0-6496 GCA_039800985.1 Actinomycetota bacterium
TTCGCAGGTGCTTTAACTGCAGCAACTTTTTTGGCAGGAGTTTTCTTAGCTGGCGCTTTTGCCGGAGCGGCTTTTTTAAATGGTGCGCTCTTTTTAGCCGGAACAGACTTCTTAGTTGGCGCGCTCTTTGCAGTTGATTTCTTACTTGGCGCAGCCTTCTTTGCTGGTGTGGCTTTCTTAGCAGGCGCGGATTTCTTCGCGGTTGCCATTTAGTACTCCTTGCTTTGCAAACTTGCCCTTAATGTGCAGTTTGTTGTCATCCTTATAACGCAAAGATCTTGCGTAATAATCCCCCAAACTCTACCCATAGACCCTGCCCAAAACCTATTGGGCTAGCCGTAATTGGGTAAACCTTGGTTAATTTAATGGATATACTTACTTTTCTAGTGCTTATCTAGAAAAAGCGTTGATCTGCGGACAAGTTAGTTAGATCAGCTAATTAAAGCGAGCCAGGGTTGGTGTGAGCCTGGTAATTAGCCCTAACTGATATCAACCACAGGGAGTTCAACTAAATAGCTCTAAACCTCAAAGTGGAATAGTTAACTTCAAAAAAGTAGCTAATCAACAAGGGTGGTACCGCGGGTTAATACTCGTCCCTTATATAAGTAGTCAAACTATTTAGAAGTTAAGGGAAATTAGATGAGTTACCGGGATGTACCCGCAAAAATCGATCTGCCAGCAATGGAACAAGACGTTCTTGATTTTTGGTCCAGTAATGACATTTTTCATAAGTCACTAAAGCGCACCGAAGACGGACCGCTTTGGGTTTTCTTCGAAGGTCCCCCAACTGCAAATGGCATGCCTGGCACCCACCATGTTGAAGCACGAGTATTTAAAGATATTTTCCCGCGCTATCGCACCATGAAGGGCTACAACGTTCCACGTAAAGCAGGTTGGGACTGTCATGGGTTGCCAGTTGAATTAGCTGTCGAAAAAGAACTTGGTTTTTCCGGCAAACAAGATATTGAAAAATACGGCATCGCAGAATTTAATGACAAATGTCGTCAGTCAGTTCTTAAATACGTTGGCGCATTTGGTGACATGACAACTCGCATGGGTTACTGGGTTGACATGGATCAGGCCTACTGGACCATGGATGAAAATTATGTCGACAGCGTTTGGTGGTCACTAAAGCGCATCTTCGACAAAGGTTTACTAGTTCAGGACTATCGCGTTTCGCCATATTGTCCGCGCTGTGGCACTGGGTTATCAGATCATGAACTTGCCCAAGGTTATGAAGACATTGTTGATGCCTCTGTGTACGTTCGCTTCCCGATCACTTCAGGTGAACTTCCAAGCAAATACAAAGACATTAGCTTTCTGGTTTGGACCACAACACCGTGGACTTTAGTTTCAAATACAGCAGCTGCAGTTCATCCTGAAGTTGATTACGTTGTAGCTAAAGATGTAAATGGCGAACACTTTGTGCTGGCAGCACCCCTAGTTGAAAAAGTACTTGGCGAAGATGCAAAAGTGCTTGAAACTTTCAAGGGTTCAAGTATTGAAGGCACTAGCTACACCCGACCATTTGATTGGGTTGAATTTCCCGAAACAACTGCGCCAGTTAACACCATCGTTTTGGCAGCGTATGTAACCACCGAAGACGGCACTGGCATAGTTCACCAGTCACCTGCTTTCGGTGCTGAGGACTTAGCGGTTTGTAAGTCATATGGCATGCCAATGATTAACCCAATCACCCCTGAAGGAACTTTTGAGGCAAGTGTTCCTGAAGTTGGCGGGGTTTTCTTCAAGAGTGCTGACCCACGCCTAGTTGAGATCCTTAATGAACGTGGTTTGTTATTCCGCCACTTGCCTTATGAACACAGCTACCCACATTGCTGGCGCTGTCACACCGCTCTTATTTATTACGCACAACCATCTTGGTATATCCGCACAACTGAAATTAAAGATCAGTTAATCGCCCAAAATGAAAAAACTAATTGGTTCCCAGAAACAATTAAGTGGGGGCGCTATGGTGACTGGCTTAATAACAATGTGGACTGGGCGCTATCACGTAATCGCTATTGGGGAACCCCGCTTCCAATCTGGCGATGTCCAGAAGGTCACTTAACTTGTGTTGGTGGTCGCCGCGAACTTGCCAGCCTTGCAGGTGATGAAGCGCTAACTGTTGACCCACACCGTCCATACGTTGATGACGTTACTTTTGCCTGCCCTGAGTGCAGACAAACTGCAAACCGTGTTCCAGAAGTAATCGACTGTTGGTTTGATTCTGGTGCGATGCCATTTGCTCAGCTTGGTTACCCAGAAACGAATAAAGAATTCTTTGAAAAAAGTTACCCTGCTGATTTCATTTGTGAAGCGATCGATCAAACCCGTGGTTGGTTTTACACACTGATGGCAATTGGAACATTGGTATTTGACCAAAGTTCATACAAAAACGTCCTTTGTCTTGGTCACATCCTTGATGAAGACGGTCGCAAGATGAGTAAGCACTTAGGTAATGTGCTTGAACCAATTCCACTGATGAACGAACACGGTGCAGATGCGCTGCGCTGGTTCATGTTAGTTAGTGGTTCACCGTGGCAAGCCCGTCGCGTAGGTCATGGCACAATCGCCGAAGTTGTTCGCAAAACTTTGCTTACTTACTGGAACACCGTTGCTTTCCAGAGTTTGTATGCAAGAGCTGGCTCGTGGGATCCAAGTACGGCAACGCTTACAGATCTAACTGATCTTGATAAGTGGGCCGTAAACCAAGCCACTCGCCTAGCTCGCGATGTTGACTTGGCACTTGAACAATTCGATACCAACCGAGCAGGCAGATTCATCGCTGAATATGTAGATGATCTTTCAAATTGGTATGTTCGCCGCTCGCGTCGTCGTTTCTGGGATGGTGATCACGCAGCGCTAAGCACACTGCACCACTGCCTAAAGGTGGTTACCCAAGTTATGGCACCTTTCACTCCATTCATTACCGAACGCGTTTGGCAAGACTTGTTCGCTGCAAATGATACCCAGTCTGTTCACTTAACCGATTGGCCAGCTTGGGACGATTCACAAATCGATGACAAGCTAACTGCCCAAGTTGACTTAACTCGTCGCATTGTTGAATTGGGTCGCGCAGCGCGTGCTAACTCTGGTGTGAAAACCCGTCAACCACTTGGCCGAGCACTAGTTGCGGCAAGTGGATGGGATAGCTTGCCTGAAGGTCTGCAAGCGCAGATTCGCGAAGAAGTTAACGTACTAAAACTAGATAGCCTTTCGGCAACTGACGAACTAGTTGATGTCAGCGTTAAAGCTAACTTCAAAGCACTAGGTGCACGGTTTGGCAAAGAAACACCGAATGTGGCAAATGCAATAACTGCAACTGATGCCCGCCAATTAGTTAATGCACTTAAGTCTGGAAATGCCAGCGTTGAAGTTAACGGCAAGAGTGAAACAGTCACACTTGATGATGTAGTCATCACTGAAATGCCGCGTGAAGGTTGGACCGTTGCTTCTGAAGGCGGTGAATCACTAGCCCTTGATTTAGCCCTAACCCCAGAACTAATTCATCAAGGTATTGCTCGTGACATCACTCGCCTGATTCAAGATGGTCGAAAGTCTGCTGGCTTTGAGATCACCGATCGCATCGATGTGGTTTGGCAATCATCTAACCCTGATACCAAAGCAGCCCTTGTTGCCCATGGCAGCACAATTGCAACTGAAGTTCTGGCAACTAGCTGGAATGAAGGTGCGGTAAGTGGCGGCAATGTTGAAGATGAAGAACTTGGCTTCAGTGCCAAGCTGACTAAAAAATAGTTCGAAGAAATAAAAAATGACCCGAATTTTTCGGGTCATTTTTTATTTAGAAGTTTTTATCCTTCAACCTGACGGTCGCCACCAAGGCTCTTACCTTCAAGTTCACGAAGCTGACCTTCTAGGTAACTACGTAGGCGGCTACGGTACTCACGTTCGTAGGCACGAAGTTCTTCAACGCGACGTTCCATATTTGACTTGTGAACTTCAAATTCACGAGTCATGGTTGCAATATTTGCTTTAGTTTCATTCATCAAGCGTTCAACTTCAGCATTGGTCTTATTAACTAGGTCAGCAGTTTCAACTTCAGCAGCATTGCGAAGATTCTCAGATTCAATGCGTGCAGTTGCAACTGCTTCATCGGCTGTGCGCTGAGCAAGTTCAAGGATGCGAACAGAAGCACTACTGGCTTCTGAATCAGAAAGAGCTGGAGTTGCGTTCTTAAGTTTTTCATTTTCTTGGGAAAGCGCGCCATTAGCAGCAGTTAGTTGTTCAACTGCTGCATTTAAGCGAGCAATTTCACCTGAAAGATCGCTATTGCCACTTGAAGCGTTATTTAGCTGTTCGCGGGCGGCGGCAAGTTCACTTTGAGTTTGAGCAAGTTGAGCAGTTAGGCGATCAACCTGTTCAGTATCAACCTGGCCACCTGCATTTGCGGCAAGTGATTCGTTTTCAGCCTTTAGGTTTTCAGCAAGGCGCTTAGCCTGGGCAAGTTCGTTCTTTAGGTTTGAGTTTTCAGAATTTAAGTTTGAGATTTCTTCGCGAATCGATGATGGAATTTCACCTTTTGCGGTTGCACGAAGGTCGCTAGCTTCCTTAGTAAGGGCGGTAAGAGTTTCTTCGATTTCATCTAAGAAATCATCAACTTCATCAAGGTCATAACCTTCTTTGAAACGTGAAGTTGTGAACTGCTTGTTACGCACTTCTTCGGGCGTTACTGCCATTTTGGAAGCCTTTCCTTTTCCGTACTCGGTAATCGGGTTACCCCTATTAGCCTTACTAGCGTAAGTGGAAATCGGGTTTTAGGGAAACTGAGCCTAAAAATTTAGTGTTTTTTAAAGGGCTGCGAAAAAATTACGCAAAATTGAAACACCGAAAATCAGGATTAAAAACCCAAGATCAAGTGATATCCCACCTAGGCGAAGTGGCGGCACAACTTTTCTAATCGCCTTAAGCGGCGGATCGGTTAATGAATAAAGTGACTCCGCTAGCACCAAAACCATGCCTTGTGGTCGCCAAGATCTAGCAAACATTGTGATGTAGTCAAAAACTAGACGCAGAATCAATACCAAGATGTAGATATCTAGTAATGATGCAATTAACGATGTGATGGTCGACATAATCGACTAACTAAGACTGGTTGAAGAATGGATCTTCGCGAAGCTGCGCGCGGGCTGCAGCACCAAT
Organism: Actinomycetota bacterium; assembly: GCA_039800985.1. GTDB lineage: Bacteria > Actinomycetota > Actinomycetes > S36-B12 > UBA5976 > UBA5976. Next base: position 5,164 of record JBDLPR010000029.1, read on the forward strand.
GTCAACGTTTGCAGGTGAAAGCAAGAAGACGCCTTTAGCAACTTTTTCAATTGTGCCGTGAAGTCCAAATGCAAGACCAGCTGAGAAATCTACGATGCGACGTGAATCAGCTTCATCCATGTCACCTAAGTTCATGATTACAGGTGTGCCGTCGCGGAATTCTTCACCAATACGACGAGCATCGTTATAAGTAGTTGGGTGCAAAGTTGTAATTCGGTAAACATCTGCAGTTGGTGCCGGGCGAACTGGAGCTATTGGCTGTTCGTAAACCGGAGCCTGAGCTACTGGACGTAGTGGCTGTGCATATTGTGTTGGAGCGTAATTGCTTTGCACATGTGCTGGCTGTGCATACTGCTCTTGGTATTCGGCGTACTCTTCAACAACGCCGTAACTTTCGTTGTATTCGTCACCATCAACTAGGCCTAGGTATTCGGCCATCTTGCGCATAGCACGTGCCATGGGTTTACTCCTTGGGGAATTTCTCTTTAAAAACTTACCCGTTATAAGCCCGATGACCCAGTATCGAGGACCCAATTCGAAGGTGTGTCGCGCCATGTTTTATTGCCTGCTCGTAGTCACCACTCATGCCAGCTGAGATCCAGATTGCATCTGGATAAATCGATAAAAGTTCGTGTGAAATTTTCTGCAGTCGCATAAATGCCGGCTCTGGATCGCCATCAAGTGGCCCCACACCCATCAAGCCTGCCAGTTCAAGATTTGGTGTGGTTGAAATCAATTTGGCTAACTCAAGGACTTGGCTTTGGTCTGCGCCCCCGCGATGCTCAAATGATTCGCGATCTTCTGTCTTTGGGTCAAGGTTGACCTGAATTAAACAGCGAAGTGGAACTTCTCGTGCACTAACTGCCTTAGCAAGTGCGTTTACAAGATCAACCCGGTCAACGCTATGCACCACATCAGCCCAAGTGGCCACCGATTTTGCCTTATTTGTTTGCAACTGCCCGATCGCGTGCCAAGTTAATTTTGCTTTTACTTCACCATGCTTTGGTTTGGCTTCTTGATCCCGGTTTTCACCGACATCAGTCACGCCAAGTTTGGCTAGCAATTCAACATCACTTGCTGGCCAAGTCTTGGTGACCACTATCAATCGAACCTCACTGCGATCCCGGCCATATTTTTGGCAAGCAGCATCGATGTCGCGATTAACTTCGCGTAAGTTTGCTTCAAGTTCGGTTTGGCGATCCATCACAATGTCCTAGTTAATTATCGCAACTAAGCCACCGCGACCCGTTGGCTTGCCGCCACTTCGACGGTAACTAAATAGATTTTCATCTTCAAAATTGCAGCCAGGTAGCTGAGTTATTTCAAAACCCAA
>JBDLPR010000030.1:0-6345 GCA_039800985.1 Actinomycetota bacterium
CTTTCTGATTGGCAATATCGAAGGCTTGCCACAAGACAAGAATTCAACGCGCAAATAATTAACGCCCAGAAATTACCCGCAACTGATTTCAATTCAATTACACAAAATGGGCAAATCCAGAGTCAAGCTGACCTGTGGCGAACAGTCACAGCAACTGGTTCCTTTTTAGTAGATGAACAATACTTACTTCGAAAAAGAAGTCTTGAATCCGAAGCCGGGTTATGGGTTGTTTCACCGTTTAAGACCGTTGATGGTCAAGTAATTACAGTGGTGCGAGGTTGGACGGCGGCAGGTGCTAGCGCAACTGTTAGTCCCCCATTAAGTGATTTAAATAGCGAACAGGTAACACTTACCGGCAGATTACGCGAGATTAATCCAAAGTATTTTGAAGAACCTGCTGATTTACCAAGAGGTCAACGGATGGGAATCGATCCTAAGTATGGGGATGCCTATCTTGAACTTGTGAGTTCAATTCCGCAATTAAATAATCCAGAAATTGTTTCTTTGCCCATGCCAACTTTGACCGATGGACCACACCATTCATACGCCCTGCAATGGTTGCTATTTATCGTGATGCTTGATGGTGGTTATTTGATTTTGCTTCGCAACGATTTAATCGAGCGGCGCAAATTGCCGGTTGTATAAATCTGAATACAAACCGTTTTTGGCTAGTAATTCTTCGTGTGAACCTTGCTCGACAATCGAACCGTTTTCAAGAACCACAATTTGATCGGCTTGACGAATTGTGGCCAAACGGTGAGCAATAACTATCGACGTACGGTCCTTAAGTGCATTTGAAAGTGCTTCTTGGACCAAAGCTTCATTTTCACTATCCAAGTGGGCCGTTGCCTCATCAAGAATGACAACATCTGGAGCTTTGAGTAAGAGTCTGGCGATAGCAAGGCGTTGTTTCTCGCCACCACTTAAGCGATGACCACGATCACCAACTACTGTGTCTAGCCCTTCTGGAAGATCTCTAATCATGCTTGCAATTTGAGCATCTTCACAGGCCTTCCACATTTGTTCATCTGTGGCGTCTAACTTTGCATACTTCAGATTGGTTCGAATTGTGTCATGGAACATGTGCGCATCTTGAGTAACTACGCCAACAACTTCTTGAATAGATTTCTGAGTGGCATCTCTAAGGTCAACACCGTTGATTAGAACTTGACCATCAACTGGATCAAAAAGTCTTGGCACTAGAGAAGTTAAGGTGCTCTTACCGGCACCCGAGGGACCAACAAGTGCAACCATTTGCCCTGGTTCAACTTTGATGTTCACGCCTTTAAGTATTAATTCTTCACTTGCTGGAAAATCTGTGCGTGCAACACTTTCCAGGCTGGCAAGTGATACTTCTTCTGCGGTTGGATATCTAAACTGAACGTCTTTTAGTTCAACTCTTGCTGGGCCGCGCCTTAGTTCAACTGCACCACTTTTATCCCGAACCATCGGCTTTAAATCCAAAACTTCAAAAACTCGATCAAATGAAACAAGTGCGGTCATCACATCAACGCGAACGTTAGCTAGTGCTGCCATAGGCGTGTATAGACGACCAAGAAGTGCAACTAATGCCAGAAGTGTTCCAAGGGTTAAGGACCCGGTCACAACGGCAACACCACCCATGCCGTAAACAAGGGCAGTGGCAACTGAGCCAACTAGCATCATTGCGGTGAAAAAGACTGTGGCTGCCATTGTGATCCGAACACCAACGTCTCGCACCTTTAGCGCTCTATCTGCGTATTGAGATACTTCGTGGTTTGGCTTTCCAAAAAGTTTCATTAGCAGCGCACCTGAAACATTGAAACGCTCAGCAATTTGAGTGCTCATGTCAGCATTTAACTCAACTTGTTCAGTTGTTAACTTTTGTAGTCGGGCCCCCACACCTTTTGCAGCAAATAGGAATATAGGAAGTAAGACCAATGACGCAACAGTTATTCGCCAACTAAGTGCAAACATTGTGGTCAAGACAATCGACAAACTAATTAGGTTGCCGATAATTCCACCCAGAGTTGAAGTGAATGCTCTCTGTGCGCCAAGTACATCGCTATTAAGTCGGCTAACTAAAGCACCAGTCTGAGTTCTAGTGAAAAAGGCAATCGATTGACGCTGCACATGATCAAATACTTGAACACGTAACTTATAGATCAAAGATTCACCAATTGAGCTTTGCTGCCAGCGGTTTAAGACACCGATCGCAGCTTCAAAGATCGAAATTCCTGCGATTAGAAGTGCGGTGTTAATTACAGCTTGCTTATCACCTGATGGAATTGCTTCATCAACGATTTTTTTGAAAAGTAGCGGTTGCCAAACAACGATTACTGATTGGACGATTAAAACAACAAGATAGAAAAAGATTTGAATTTTAAAGTCTTTGGCATAAGTGCCTATTCGCTTCAAAGTTTCTTTGCCAATACTTTGGCCAATTACCGACTTATCTGATGCAAAACCTCGCATGGCAAAGTACGCAGCTGGACCGCCATGCATGCTCATTTATTAAGTCCTCAAGTTAAGCAAGTGCGATTAGATCTAAGTAATCGGCACTCCACAAGTCTTCCACGCCATCGGGAAGTAATAGAACTCGCTCTGGATTTAACGCATCAACAGCGCCTTCATCGTGAGTTACCAACACAACTGCACCTTCAAAATGAGCAAGTGCATCAAGGATTTCAGCGCGGCTTGCCGGGTCTAAGTTATTTGTTGGTTCATCTAAAAGCAGAACGTTTGCTGCCGACACAACTAACATCGCAAGACTTAATCGAGTCTTTTCCCCACCAGAAAGAACTCCTGCTGGTTTATTAACCGCATCACCACTAAATAGGAATGAACCCAAAACAGATCGCATCTGGGTGTCATTTAAATCTGGTGATGCACTTCGCATGTTTTCTAGAACTGTGCGATCAGCATCCAAAGTTTCATGCTCTTGGGCGTAGTAGCCGATTTTTAAACCATGACCTGGTTGGATTTCACCCGTGTCAGGCTTATCAACGCTAGCCAAAATGCGAAGCAATGTTGTTTTACCTGCACCATTAAGACCAAGAACCACTACTTTGCTTCCACGGTCAATTGCTAAATCAACATCGGTAAAGATTTCCTGGGATCCATAACTACGACTTAAGCCTTGTGCCATAAGTGGGGTTTTGCCACAAGCTGCCGGAGTTGGGAATCGAAGTTTGGCAACGCGATCTGAAACACGTTCTGCTTCAAGTCCATCACGAAGTTTTTCAGCACGCTTAAGCATGCTCTGTGCAGCTTTTGCTTTGCTGGCTTTTGCGCGCATGCGATCTGCTTGTTGTTGAAGCACATTTGCTTGCTTTTCTGCATTTGCTCGCTCACGTTTACGACGACGTTCATCATCTTCACGCGCTGTTAAATAGGCTTTCCAGCCAACGTTGTAAATGTCTAGTGCTTGCCGATTGGCATCAAGATGGAAAACTCGATTAACAGTTGCTTCTAATAGTTCAACATCATGGCTGATCACAATTAAGCCACCTTGGTGATTTGCCAAGAATCCACGTAACCATGCGATGGAATCAGCATCCAAGTGGTTTGTTGGTTCGTCTAGAAGCAAAGTTTGTGCATCACTAAACAAAATTCGCGCAAGTTCAATGCGACGGCGTTGCCCACCAGAAAGTGTTCCCAAAGTTTGCTTTAAAACATTTGGTGTTAATCCAACACTTGCAGCAAGTGATGCTGCTTCGCTTTCAGCGGCATAGCCACCAGCGGTTTGAAATTCTGCTTCAGCATTTGTGTATTTGCGCATCGCTTTATCGCGCACATCTTCATCCGTGCTAGCCATTTCAATTTCAAGTGCGCGCATGCGCTTAACTAAAACATCTAATCCACGAGCACTAAGAATGCGATCAAGTGCAACAACTTCTAAATCGCCTGTTCGTGGATCTTGCGGCAAGTAACCAACACCTGTTGCCGCAACAGTCCCAGCCGCTGGTTGATTTTGCCCAGCTAACACTTTGGTTAGAGTTGTTTTACCAGCGCCATTTCGCCCAACTAATCCAACGCGATCGCCAGCATCAATACGAAAAGTGGCGCCTTGAAGAAGTAAATCGGCTCCAGCGCGCAACTCAATACCAGTTGCTTGTATCACTTAAAAACCGATCCTAGAAATGAAAATTAATTAAACGTTGAAACCAAGAGCGCGAAGCATTTCGCGACCTTCGTCAGTGATCTTGTCTGGACCCCATGGTGGCATCCAAACCCAGTTAAGTTTGAAATCAGCGACATGACCATCAAGAGCAGCTCTTGTTTGATCTTCGATCACATCTGTTAAAGGGCAGGCAGCACTAGTTAAAGTCATATCGATAGTTGCAACGTTTTTGTCATCTAGCGTTACGCCATAAACCAAACCAAGATCCACAACATTGATCCCTAGTTCTGGGTCAACTACGTCTCGAAGCAATTCAAATACGTCGTCTTCTTTTAATGTTTCCACAACTACCCTTTCAATTACCTATTATGACCCAGCATTTGGCTTATTCTGCGCCTGAATGACAGCGTCTTTCCATGCCATCCACGCAAGTAATGCGCATTTAACTCGTGCTGGATATGCCGAAACTCCAACCAGGGCAATGCCATCGCCAAGCAAATCTTCATTTGGTTCTTCAGCTCTTTGCATCATGGCAACCATGTGTTCAACTGCTTTTTCGCCCTCAGCCAAAGACTTTCCATCTAATTGATCGAACAAAATGGACGCTGAAGCTTGGCTGATTGAACAACCAACATTGTCATAGTGAATTTTGAATTTGTCTGTGCCAGGGATCGCCTCAACCTGCAAGGTAATTTCATCACCACAAGTTGGGTTCACGTGATGAACTTGGGCAGCTGGATTTTCGCTAAGACCTTTGCCATGTGGGTGTTTGTAGTGATCAAGAATGATTTCTTGATACATATTTTCTAGCTTCATCTAGGCCACCCCAAAGAATTCTTTTGCTTTGATGATGCCATCTCGCAAAGCATAAACATCTGCTTCATCGTTATAGATGTAAAAAGTGGCCCTAGTTGTGGCCTGAACGCCATAACGATTACACGCAGGTTTAGCACAATGCTGTCCTACCCGAACTGCAATTCCTTGTTCATCAAGAACTTGACCTAAATCATGCGGATGAATTTGCTCAACTACAAATGAGACTGCCGATCCACGATTTTGAGTGTCGGTTGGGCCAATGATTCGAACACCTGGAATTTCACCAACAAGTTTTAAGGCCAATTGCGTTAATTCATGTTCATGCGCAGCAACTTTATCCATACCGATTGCCGTTAAGTAATCAACAGCCGCCGCTAATCCAACAGCCTGGGCAGCCATTGGCACGCCAGCTTCAAATCGGGCTGGTGGATCTGCAAAAGTTGTTTTTTCCATCGATACTGATGCGATCATCGATCCGCCAGTAATAAATGGTGGCATGGCATGTAATAGTTCGCTTCGTCCCCATAAGCAGCCAATACCAAGTGGTCCAAGCATTTTGTGGCCACTCCATGTAATGAAATCAACGCCAAGAGCTTTTACATCGACTTTCATATGTGGAACGCTTTGGCAAGCATCAAGAAGAACCAATGTGCCAAACTGCTTAGCGGCTTTAACAATCTGGTCAACTTCATTGACCGTACCAAGAAGATTGGATTGATGAGTTAACGAGACAATTTTGGTTTTTGAAGTGATCAATGACGAAAGATTTGTTAGATCTAATCTCCCTTGATCATTAAGGCCAATCCACTTCAAGGTCACACCAGTCTTCTCGGCTAATTCCTGCCAAGGAACTAAATTGGCGTGATGTTCCATCTCAGTGACTAAAACCTCATCACCTGGAACCAAAATGAATTTCTCACTTCCAGCTGGAAGTGGCTTTTGGTGAGCTGCTTTCAAAGTGGCATTCAAGAATGCATAAGCAACCAAATTGATTGCTTCAGTTGCGTTCTTTGTGAAAACAATTTCGTTAGCCGGCGCGCCCACAAATTTTGCAATTTTTTGGCGGGCTAATTCATAGGCATCAGTTGCTTCTTCAGCTAACTGATGAGCACCGCGATGAACAGCCGCATTGTGCTTTTCGTAGAACTCACGTTCGGCATCTAAAACTTGTCTTGGCTTTTGCGATGTTGCACCGCTATCAAGGTAGACCAACTTCTTTCCATCGCGCACAGTGCGCGAAAGAATTGGGAAGTCCACCTTGATTGCGGCAACATCAAACAAGCTCATTGAAGGTTAGGCAGTTACGAACTGGGCGTAACCGTTTTCCTCGATTTCAGTTGCTAGTTCTGGTCCACCTTCACGAACAATACGTCCGTTGTGGAAGACGTGAACAAAGTCAGGCTTTACATAGTTAAGAATGCGAGTGA
>JBDLPR010000031.1:0-13354 GCA_039800985.1 Actinomycetota bacterium
TAATCTGCATCAATAGTTCCTGGTGCATTGACAATACTTATGCCATTTTTGTGAGCAAGTCCAGATCGAGGATGCACTAAACCTACGTAGCCTTCAGGAAGGGCAATCGCGATTCCAGTTCTAACTAATTTTCGCTGCCCTGGTTCAAGTGAGAAATCTTCAAGACAAGAAAGGTCTGCGCCAGCATCCGTTGCATGGGCATAAGTTGGCACAATTGCCCGCGAATCTATTCGCTGGAACTGCACATTAATCACAAATGAGAGAATACCTGTATGCCACAACCACAAGATCCAAGTGTTGCAATTACCGATGGTAAAGATGGATTTAACCAGATTTACCGCGAAAGATTACTGCCGGGTCTTTCTGCTTGGCTGCTGGTTTTCTTTATGACTGCTTCCCTTGGCATCGCCTATGGATACGTTTTTGGAAACACATTTGGTGTTGTGCTAACCATCTTTGCAACCGGTGCGATTTATGCGCTGATGTATTTTGGTAGCCCAATTATCACTGTTGACGAATTAGTTATCCGAGTTGCAGATGCTAGATTGCCAAGGCGATTTGTTGGCTCAGTGAATTTACTTGATGAATCAAAAACTCGTGAATCAAGGCGAACAGCTACACATCGCGATGCTTACATCATTATGCGAGCAGCCATTAAAGAATCAATTGTTTTCGATGTGACAGATGAAACAGATCCACATCCGTACTGGCAATTCTCGTCTCGTAAACCAGAGAAAATTATTTCAGCGCTAACGAATTAAGCCGCTAAAGAATTAAGCACAGTCAGCACAGATTGGCTGACCTTTAACTTCTTTAGCCAACTGGCTGCGGTGGTTCACTAGGAAGCAACGTGAACAAGTAAATTCATCTGCTTTTTTAGGAATAACTAAAACAGTGATTGATTCATCAGATAGGTCTGCACCTGGAAGTTCAAGGTTTTCATTTAAGTCAGCTTCGTCAGCATCAACGCTGGTTGCAGTTTTGGCAGCGTGCTGAGACTTTAAGTCCTCAAGCGACTCTTCATTTAACTCTTCGTCCGTTTTGCGCGGTGCGTCGTAGTCAGTTGCCATTACTTACTTACTTCTCCCAATTTTTCCCGAAATTTGTTAGTACAAGTACTAACGCAACGTGAGGTTACTTTATGCCCAAGACATCTTGGACACCGCCCCCAGACTAATCAATTCGGCGCAATTCCAAGGGATATGTGGTAGCCATTCGGGTATAAAAATCAATTGAATAGGCCAGAACGCTTGGATCTGCTTTACCTTCTTTAATCTTTGCTGGTACCCCAACCGCTAATGCGCCAGCTGGTACAACAGTGCCATGGGTTACCACTGCCCCGGCAGCCACCAACGCGCCAGATTCAATCACTGCTTCGTGATGAACTAGGGCGCCAGAGCCAACTAATGCACCTGATTGAACAGTGCAGCCTTCTAGATGAGCATTATGTCCAATAGTGCATTCATCGCCAATGTTGGTTGAAAGGTAAGAAGTGGTGTGCACAACAGTGCCATCTTGAATAGAAGTTCTAGACCCAACAGTGATGCTGTTGCTATCGCCACGAAGTACCGCACATGGCCAAACAGATGACATTGCGCCGATAGTCACATCGCCAATAATCACTGCATCAGGGTGCACAAATGCTTCTGGATGAATATTTGGAACTTTGTCACCAAGTGCATAAATCGGCATTACTAAACCCCTTGATCAGCTTTGTTGGATTCAAGAATAGAGATAAGTTGCGGCGCAATTGCCCTATTGGCTGCAACGATCATGGCATCACTTGGCTTGTTTCCATAAAGGCCACTTACTACCCCTCCAGCTTCAGTCACAATAAGTGATCCAGCCGAATGGTCCCATGGCTTAACACCACGCTCGTAATAAGCATCTAATTCCCCTGCGGCTACTAGGCAAAGATCCAATGCGCAAGAGCCAAGGCGCCTGATGTCCCTAACGTTTGGCAAAACTTGTGTTAGCACCTGGCTTTGGTGGGCTCGTCGTTCTGAGGCATAGCCAAATCCCGTGCCAACAAGACTGTGTCCCAGTCGATCTTCAGTTGAGACTGAAAGTTTGGTTGCCTCATTGCCAACTATTCGAAAGGCACCTTTACCTTTGGCTCCGACAAAGAGTGAATTCAGGTTTGGTGCGTAGACAACTCCTACAATTCCATCCCTACTATCTTCCTCAACTAGAGCTATAGATAGACACCAATGCGGCAATTGATACAAGTAATTGATCGTTCCATCGATTGGGTCGATCACCCATTGACGACCTGAGGTGCTCTTTTTAGCAGCACCTTCCTCGCCCATTAAGCCATCTTCTGGTCGGCTTAATTCGATGGCTGAAACTATTAATTCTTCAGCCAGTTGATCCATGTGTGTAACCACGTCAGTATCTGAAGTCTTAGTTTCAATTGAAAGTGACTCTGGTCGATCGCTTAGTACCGCGCCGGCTTGCTTGGCTATTTCAACGGCGAAGGCAACATCCTGGTCGGCTAAAAGGGTGGCGTAGTCACTTTGGCTTTTGGTCATAGATACATCTTTGCGCCTAGCCATTATTACTATGCGACACACCCCCGAAAACCCCGATTTTATGGGTTTTTCACGCGAAACTATCTTTAGAACTTTTTGGGGGAAGTGTTGAAAGACCTTATTTTCGTTGGTCGTAGTGACGATAACTCTGCCCTGATTTTTGCTGACCACGATGGTCAAGAATTCAAAGTTCCCGTTGATGATCACATTATTCGCGATGTAACTAAACCTCGCCCATCAACAAGTGAAGAAGCAATCGGGATTACCCCACGTGATATTCAAACTCGTATTCGTCGCGGTGAATCACCAAAAGATATTGCTGCTGAAGCTGGCGTGCCAGTTGATCGGATTGAACGTTATGCAGGTCCGGTTTATGCCGAACGCCAATACATCTGCGCAAAAGCTCGTGAAACTTTTGTTCGCCGCCCCCATGGTGAAATTCAACTTGAAGACATCGTCGTTAATCAGTTAATTAGTCGCAATGTAGACATCCTGACTTTAGTTTGGGATTCATACCGTCGCGATGACAATCGCTGGACGATCACTGTTGTTTGGGCATCAGGTAGTGGCACAGGTGGCGCTTCTTGGATATACGATCCACTGGGTCATTCAATTGTTGCCCTAGATGATGAAGCCCGTTGGATCTTTGATGAACAAATTGCTGCAGCTAAAGAGGCTGCTAAACCACAAGCACCGGTTGAACAAAAACCGCGCTTAGTTGGTTTGCCAACAGTTGCTCAAGACAAAGACGATGACGAAGAACTAGATAGCCCTGCGTGGGCTGGTCCTGGTCATCCAACAATCCCTGTTCCAATGCCAGTTGCCACCCCAGTTAAAGATGAATCACCATCTTGGGATGACATTTTGTTTGGCCAACGTCCAACTGATCAATAACTAGAACATTTTCTTACGAGAATAAAGCGAGCAAATGGCTAACAAACCTGTGTCAAATAAAGGTCCAAAGAAACCAGCTAAGAAGACCACAAAAACAGCAGCAAAGAAAACTGCAAGCAAACCTGCGCAAAAAACTTCAGCTAAGACGGCAACAAAAGAAGCACCTGCAATCATTGCGGATAAACCAGGTGGTCGCATTGTTGACATTGACGTTGCAAGTGAAATGCAAGGCTCATTTCTTGAATATGCCTACTCTGTAATTTATTCACGCGCACTTCCTGATGCTCGTGATGGTCTAAAGCCAGTGCAACGACGCATCCTGCACACCATGGCCCAGATGAATCTTCGTGCTGATCGTGGTCACGTTAAATCCGCCCGTGTTGTCGGTGAAGTTATGGGTAAATTGCACCCACACGGTGACAGCGCGATCTATGACGCCCTTGTGCGCATGGCCCAGTCTTGGTCACTTCGCCTGCCATTTGTTGATGGTCATGGAAACTTTGGCTCTTTAGATGAAGGCCCGGCTGCTTACCGTTATACCGAAGCTCGCTTGGCATCTGCAGCAAACGCGATGGTTGATTCACTAGATGAAGACACTGTTGATTTCAATCCAAACTACGACGGCCGAGAATTAGAACCAGCAGTTTTGCCGGCTGCAGTTCCAGCGCTTTTAGTTAATGGCGCTTCTGGTATCGCTGTTGGTATGGCAACAAACATGCCACCACATAATCTTCGTGAAGTAAACGCCGCTGCTGCGCATCTTCTAAACAATCCAAAAGCAACTCTTGATGACTTAATGGCGTTTGTGCCAGGACCGGATCTGCCAACTGGTGGCATCATCGTTGGCCTTGATGGAATTCGTGAAGCCTACGAAACTGGCAAAGGCAGTTTCCGGATGCGCGCCCGCGTGGATATCGAACAAGTTTCACCTCGTCGCACAGGTCTTGTTGTACGTGAACTTCCCTACCAAGTTGGTCCTGAACGTGTTATCGAACGCATTAAAGATTTAGTCACCAGCAAGAAACTGCAGGGTATATCGGATGTAATCGATTTAACCGATTACGAATCAGGTTTAGAACTTGTAATTGAACTTAAGAATGGCTTTAACCCACAAGCTGTACTTGATGCTCTTTACAAACAAACACCACTTGAAGATTCATTCCACATCAATAACGTTGCCCTGGTTAAAGGCCAGCCGGTAACCCTTGGCTTAATTGAAATGCTTGATGTATTCATTAAGCACCGACTTGATGTTGTTAAGCGACGTTCAGAATTCCGTCGCAAGAAAGCTCAAGATCGCCTGCACTTAGTAGATGGCCTTTTAATTGCCATCCTTAACATCGACAAAGTAATAAAGGTAATTCGCGCAAGTGATGACACAGCCGTTGCTCGCGAAGCGTTAAAGAAGAACTTCAAATTATCTGAACTTCAGGCCAACTACATTCTTGAAATGCCACTTCGCCGATTAACTAAATTCTCGAAACTTGAACTTGAAAAGGAACAAAAAGAACTTAAAGACATCATCGCTGACTTAACTGAAATCTTGACTAGCGATAAGCGTCTTAAGAAAGTCGTGACTCAGGAATTAACTGATGTGGCAGCCCAGTACGGTGATGATCGCCGAAGTGAACTTATGTCTGATGAAGGCATCGTTTCAGCCGCACTCGCTGTCCCACTAGAAGTTGAAGATGACCCTTGTTATGTATTGCTATCTTCCAGTGGGCTTCTAGCCAGAACAACATCTGCAGATCCACTTGAATACGGCAAGAAGCGCGCCAACCATGACACTATTCGTTCAGTTATTAAAACAACTGCGCGCTCATCAATTGGTTTAGTCACAAGCAGTGGCCGAGTTGTTCGACTTAAGACAATTGGTATTCCAGCTCTTGCCCCAGGTGCTGCGCTAAGTGTGGCTGCCGGGGCGGCAATTAAAGAATTCATCACACTTGATAAAGATGAAAAAGCTCTTGCTCTTATGGATCTAAACGCTGCTGAATCAACTTTGGTTGTGTTCACTGCTTGGGGCCAAGTAAAGCGCGTGACACATGACGTTCCAGAAAAAGCAAACGACTGGAACATCTTGAAGCTTGATAAGGACGATTGGTTAGTTGGCGCGGTCCAAACTGCGGATATGTCTGGCCAGGCAGTGATGATCACAAGTGACGCGCAACTGCTTGCCTTCCCTGCTGACACAGTTAAGGCAACCGGTCGCCAAGCAGGTTGCATTGCAGGTATGCGTGTTTATGAAGGCGCTGAAGTCATTTACGGAACGATCGTTAAACCATCAGAGACCACAATGGTGGCAACGGTTGCTGGTGATGACGGCGCCCTTCCAGGAACTGCTGGTGACAGCATGAAGATCACGCCACTATCTGAATTCCCGGCTAAGGGTCGCGGCGGAAGCGGTATGCGCTGTCACAAGTTTTTATCAGGTCAAAATATTTTGGTAGCCGCAACTGTTGGGCAAAACCCAATTCATGCTGCAACTGGAACTGGCGCTGCAGTTGAAGTGCCAACCAAAATTGGCAAGCGAGATGGCTCAGGTAGTCCATTAAGCAAGCCAGTTACTGCCGTATTTGGCACACCTTCATTTGATTAATCCTGTGAAAGAATAGTCAGGTGACTACGGGCTTTCCAGCAGACAAATTCAGCGATGTCTTAAACGGCAACGTGAATTTCTCAGCTGAATTCACTGATGATCATTTAACTGGCCGCGCTGCTAAAGGCCTAGCCATTATCACCTGCATGGATTCAAGAATTAGTCCTCTTGCCATGGTTGGCATGCAAGCAGGTGATGTGAAAATACTTCGTAACGCTGGTGCTCGCGTAACCGATGACGTTTTGCGTACTTTAGTTTTGGCGACTTTCTTGCTCGGTGTTAACCGAGTTCTCGTTGTTCCACATACAGACTGTCGAATGGCAAGTGCTACTGAGGCTGAGATTCACGAGACAATTCTTGCTGATCACGGTGTTGATACTCGTAGCGTTGAGTTTCGCACTGTCCGTGATCAATTAGCTGCGCTAACTACAGACGTCCTTCGCATCCGCACTTATCCCCTTCTAAAAGATGGAATAAGCGTTGGCGGGGCAATTTATGACGTTCATACTGGCAAATTGATGCCACAAGATATTTAAGAAACTAAAAGGAGTTTCCATGCCATTTATTTCAGTCACCATGCTTGAAGGCCGCACTGCAGAACAAAAATTAGCTCTAATCCGAGCCCTAACTGATGCAACTGTTGAAAGCGTTGGGGCAAAACGTGAAAACGTTCATGTTGCCATTAACGATGTCAGCGTGGATGAATGGGGCACCGGCGGTAAGTCGATGCGCGAAATTAAAGCTGAAAACTAAGCGTCAATACGTTCGCGGTCAAGATTGGCCGCACCATCGATAATAAATTCTTTACGTGGCGCAACATCGTTACCCATTAATAAATCGAATACATCTTCAGCCGCTTTAGCATCACCACTTGTAATGCGACGAAGTGTTCGCTTCTCTGGATCCATGGTGGTTTCACGGAGCTGGACTGCATCCATTTCGCCAAGGCCTTTGTAACGCTGGATTGGCTCTTTCCATCTTTGGCCACGCTTTGTTAGATCGGCTGTAACAGCTTTCATTTCAGCGTCGCTGTAGGTATAAATAATTTCGTTTGATTTCTTTCCGGCCCCGCCAATTACTTCAATTCGGTGAAGTGGCGGCACGGCTGCATAAATTCGTCCAGCTTCAAGAAGCGGAGTTAAGTAACGGTGGAATAAAGTCAAAAGCAGCGTGCGGATGTGAGCACCGTCGACGTCAGCATCAGCCAAAATGATGATCTTGTTGTAGCGAACAGATTCCATGTCAAACGATCTACCTGAACCAGCACCAATAACTTGAAGAATTGATGCACACTCAGCATTCTTAAGCATGTCAGCTAGTGATGCTTTTTGAACATTAAGAATCTTTCCGCGAATCGGCAGAAGTGCTTGGAATTCACTATTGCGTGCAGTCTTTGCGGTACCTAACGCGCTGTCACCTTCAACGATGAACAATTCTGTGCGTTCATTGTCTTCACTTCGGCAATCCTTAAGTTTTGCTGGAAGTGTTGATGATTCAAGAGCAGTTTTACGTCGCTGGGTGTCACGGTGATGACGGGCTGCGATACGTGCTCGTGATGCATTAGCTACTTTTTCAAGAGCTGCTCGTGCAGCAGGTTTTGCACCTCGTGGTGGATTAGTAAACCACGCGGTTAGTTCTTTTGAAACAACGTTATTCACAATCTTGCTAGCAGCGGGCGTGCCAAGAATTTCTTTAGTCTGGCCTTCAAACTGTGGTTCAGATACGCGCACAGTTACAACAGCAACAAGGCCCTCTTGCACATCATCTTTGATAACTGCATCTTCATTTGGTTTAACTAAACGCTGAGCTTTCAATTGTTCGTTAACAACTTTTACTAAAGCGCGGTCAAAACCTTGAACGTGTGTTCCACCTTTTGGTGTTGCGATGATGTTCACATATGACTGGACGGTGGTGTCATAACCCGCGTTCCACATCAACGCGATATCAACACCCATGTCACGTTCAACTTCTTTAGGTGTCATGTGACCTTGGTCATCTAAAACTGGAACGGTTTCGTGGAAGTGACCCTTGCCATGCAATCTAATAATTGGGGTTACTGCTTCCCCACTTGAAAGGAATTCTGCGTATTCAGATATACCGCCACTGTGTGAGAAAGTAACTGTCTCATCAGTGCGCATGTCGGTTACGACAATTTTTAGACTTGGCACCAAGAACGTTGTTTGGCGTGCCCTGGCGTGAATTGCTTCGATATCAAAAGCTGCATCAGCAGTGAAGATCTGGCGATCAGCCCAGAATTTAATTCGAGTTCCGGTGTAAGTCTTCTTTTCAGGCTTGCCAAGTTTTCTTAGACCGCTTTGTTTGGTGAATTTTGAATTCTCGTCTTTGCCAGCAAATACACCCGGGGTGCCACGGAAAAATGACATCGCATGTGTGTTTCCACCACGATCAACCTCAACATCAAGCCTGCTGGAAAGCGCGTTAACTACAGATGCGCCAACACCGTGCAAACCTCCAGATGCGGTGTAAGAACCGCCACCGAATTTACCGCCAGCGTGAAGTTTGGTCATTACAACTTCAACACCAGTTAGTTTGGTTTTTGGTTCAACGTCTACTGGAATGCCGCGACCATCGTCATGAACTTCAGCCACGGTATCTGAGTGCAAAATAACCTTGATGTTGCGGCAATGTCCAGCTAGTGCTTCGTCAACTGAGTTATCGATAATTTCCCAAAGACAGTGCATGAGACCGCGGCCATCGGTTGAACCGATATACATACCAGGACGCTTACGAACTGCATCTAAACCTTCTAGGACAGATAAGTGTGCTGCGCTGTAATCACTTGATGAGTCAACATCTTCTGAAACTTGTGCCTTGGCTTTAGGTGCCGGTGATGCTTTTTTCTTTGCAGCGGACGCAGATTTCTTAACAGCCATAACCTTTTAAGACTAGGCAATATTTGGCGATATTCGTGGATTACGCGCCGACCTTGTGCGATTGAGAAACTCTTCGCCAGTAGTGAACTTGGCGAAAGCGGCGTGTCTGGTGTCAGTAAAGCCTGCCAGAATTACAGAATAGAAAACTAATACGCAAAGTATTTAAGAACTAATGAGGTGCCAAGTGACTGCAACAATAACCCGCATGCCGATGACTGCATCAGATCGTTGCGACCGTTGTGGAGCTCAAGCACATGTTCGAGTCTTTCTGGAAAGTGGCGCTGCCCTACAGTTCTGTGGACACCACTTCCGTGAGCATGAAGTACGTCTTCGTAGCGTCGCTGTAGATGTTCAAGATGAACTAGAAAAAATCGATCAATAGAGATTTAAAAGCAAAAGGCCTGGCATGATGCCAGGCCTTTTGCTTTTAACTTACTTAGATTTTGATGGGCTAGCTGAAGGTGTTGCACTTGGTGATGTGCTGGCAGCCTTACCTGCAGTGAAAGTTACGCTACCTTCATCAACAGGAATTAGTTCCACCCAGGTATTACCAGGAAGTGTTCCAATAATTGCGCCGGCTTTATCGGTCATAGTTACTGGTGACTTAACATCTGGCTTTGACCAAGTGATTGCGGTCATCTTGTTACCTGCAAGCACGTAACCTTCGCCAGTTCCCTCAAGAACTGTACGTGGAACGTATCCGCCAGCTGGGTCTTTGTAACCTGCATCCACAGTGGTGATCTTCATAACCACAACGTTGGTTGCTGAAAGCTGAACGCCTGATTTGTCCATGTGGGCCTTAGAGCCATCGTCACGAACCCAAACACCCTTGGCTTCATCCCAAGTCCAGTTTGGCTTGTTGCCTATAGAAAATTCCAAGGCAATCTTTGAAATCGGATCGCCAGTAACAGTGGCTGTGGTTAGCGCTGTTGTTGGCTGGACAAACCATCCGGTAGCTGGCGATTCAGCAGCTGCGTTGCTACCAATAATGTCCAGTGGGTACTGGAAAAGGTTGTGCGGTGCTGGATGGTAGTTAGTGCGGTGGAATCCAATGCCACCTTCGTAAATACGCACGATGTTAATCGGCATGTTCTGATCCAAGTAAGCAATAGTTACGCCAGCAGCACCTGATGCCACAAAGTAGTCAGCAACTGGGCTAGCGATGGAGGCATCTACGTGACGAGCAGAACGAACTGGACCTGCTTCTTCAGGGATATTTGACTGGAAGAAAGTTGCAAACCGAGTCATGCCACCTTCAACTAGTTCTTCAACAACTAAGTCAGCTTCGGCTAGACCTGATTGTGGGCGAACTGATGGATCATTTTCAATCTTCATCATGATCACAGGCTGATTAACAGCACCTTCTGGTCCAGGAAGTTGAGTTAACGGCCACACATTGCCAGCAACAACTGGCTGATCTTGTGGGGCGACTGCAACTTCTTCTTTACTACAACCAACTAGCGCCAGGCTAGTTGCGATTGCGATCACGGCAAATTTACGCGCCTTGAAGTTCATCTTTTTTATTCCTCGGGTTTGGTTGTTTCTAGTCTAGGTAATCACGTAGGACTTGAGAGCGACTTGGGTGTCGGAGTTTTGACATGGTTTTGCTCTCAATTTGGCGGATACGTTCGCGGGTAACCCCGTATACCTTGCCAATTTCATCCAAAGTCTTTGGCTGACCGTCAGTTAGACCGAATCTCATTTTCACAACGCCCGATTCTCGCTCTGAAAGTGTGTCTAGAACTGAATCAAGCTGCTCTTGCAAAAGTGTGAATGAAACCGCATCTGCTGGCACGATTGCTTCGGAGTCTTCGATCAAATCACCGAATTCACTGTCACCTTCTTCACCAAGAGGTGTGTGGAGTGAGATTGGTTCGCGGCCATACTTTTGAACTTCAACAACCTTTTCAGGTGTCATGTCTAGTTCGCGGGCTAATTCTTCCGGTGTTGGTTCGCGGCCAAGATCTTGAAGCATTTGGCGCTGAACGCGAGCCAACTTGTTAATGACTTCAACCATGTGAACTGGAATACGAATAGTTCTTGCCTGGTCAGCCATCGCGCGAGTAATCGCTTGGCGAATCCACCAAGTTGCATATGTTGAGAACTTGTAGCCCTTGGTGTAGTCGAATTTTTCAACAGCGCGGATAAGACCTAAGTTACCTTCTTGGATTAAGTCCAAGAAAAGCATGCCACGGCCGGTGTAACGCTTGGCAAGAGAAACCACAAGACGAAGGTTCGCTTCAAGTAAGTGGTTCTTTGCGCGTTGACCATCTTCAGCGATCCATTCGTAGTCACCTTGACGACGATCTTTGAATGGTCCACGAGTTGCCAGAAGTTCTTCAGCAAAAAGACCAGCTTCGATTCGTTTTGCTAATTCAACTTCTTCTTCAGCGTTAAGAAGTGGAACTTTACCGATTTGCTTTAAGTAGTCCTTTACCGGGTCAGCAGTTGCGCCAGCTGTTACAACTTGCTGTACTGGTTCATCGGTGTCATCGACATCAGAGATGATAAGTGCATCAGCATCAGCAATTTCTGCAGCTGCTGCTTCCACATCAGCTAAATCTTCAGCAATAATTATTTCGGCTTCTGCTTCAACTTCAGCTGCTACTTCAATATCAACTTCAAGATCTTCAATTTCGATCTCTTCTAAATCTTCTATGTCCTCGTCATCATCAGCGGCTTTGCCTTTACCTTTGCCTTTGCCCTTCACTGGTTTTTCGGCAACGGCTTTTTTACCTGGCTTGGTATCCGCAGTTTTCTTTGCTGGCTTTGTCGCCGCGGCTTTTTTAACCGCTTCCTTTTTTGCTGATGTTTTAACCGCAGATTTCTTTACTGGGACCGCAGTTTTAGATGGACTCTTTTTAGCAGGTGCATTTTTAGTTGCAGCTGCTTTACTCGGTGCAGATTTTTTTGCAGAAACTTTCTTTTCAGCAACTTTTTTAGCTGGTGCTGCTGTTTTCTTCGCGGCCACTCATGCCTCATGTTTCTTTGGTCGACCAATAACAAGGGCCCTTGTCAAGCAAGTGCTTGACTTGGGCGGCACCTATTTCTAGGTACAGGTCAATTCTACAAGCCCGGCTGACAGAACTTTAACCGCCCCGAATTAGCCTAAAGTGAACCCACTATTGGTTATTTAACAAGCACTGAACGGCCCTGTTTGATCATGAGTTCTTTGGTTGCGCTTTGAGTTAGCACTTCCCCGCCGGTAGCAAATGAACCAATTCCTTCGATGTCATAAGTGGCCTGCCAGAAAGTGGTGACATTTAGCTGATAACTTCCTGGACTTCGATAAAGGTGCGAAATTTGTTTGCTTGGGTATGGAGCGCCTGGAACTGACTTCCATTCAACATTTCCATCACCCCAGACCCAGCGCCAGTTTGCAAATGCATAAATCGAAACTTGGCGGCCGGCTAATTCAAATGGGTTTGGATTAAATTCGCGTGCCTGGCTAACCCACGCGATGACTGGAATTACGGTTAATGAGCCATCTGGAGGTGCGGTATTTAATTTAAGAGAAGGCACATACGTAATAACTAAATCTGAAATCCGCCGCTCAACATCTTCTCTAGTTGGTGGTCTACCGCTGCCCCAGCAAACGCTGCCAATTACTGAAAGTGTTGATTTGCTGGTGCCAAACCAAACCCGATACTTAATTTCACCTGCTGGGCAAGAACTGACTGAATGCTGACACAAACCTTCAGCGTCATACATGCAAAAAACTGTGTAAGCCCAAGTGCAACCGATGCAGTTAGCAACAGCAACTTTAGCTTCCCCACCACCGCTAAAACTGCTGGGAAGCAGTAATCCACCAGTTCCGATATATGCCGCAGTTTCGTTGTTGCCAACAACTTCGGTGGCTTGTGTAGGTGTGGCCTCTAAGCCACAAAACAATATGGCAATTATCAAAACTCGAAAGCGCGATTTCATGTAATAAGTCATGCAGATTTTGAATGCAATGTGCTTAGACATTTACCAATCTGTGGATTAAGCCGCACCTGATAAGCACTGTTCTGGACTAACCGCAGCAAGTGAATCTGACCAAACTCTTGGCGGAATGCCATGAATAAGGGCAACATCCAACAGCCGGGCAAGTGAATAAGTTGGATCAGCGGTTAATGCAATCTTTAAAGCTTCTTTGGTCTGTTCCACATCTTCATCAAGCCAATGACAACCAGCTTTGATCGTGCCAAGTGCTGCCTTTTCATTTTCTTGGCATTTTTTTAATAGCAGCGCTAAATTCTTGGCACTTTGTTTTCTTAGTTCTTGGTTGTCGTATAGATATCGAAGGACACCATCTCTAATTGGTATTTGCATAAGAGCATCTATTACTTTTTGAGAGTCATTAATTGTTGAGTCGGTTTGCAGTTCCGCACAAACATAATCGCGAAGTTTTTCTAGTTGAGTTAATTCCATTTGCCGATGATGGCAAGTGAGCT
>JBDLPR010000032.1:0-5136 GCA_039800985.1 Actinomycetota bacterium
GCCAACAATTACCTCGACTGGACCGTTGGCAAAAGTTTCAAGACGAATTTTTGGACCTTGCAAGTCAGCCAAGATACCGATTCCGCGAAGGGTTTCATCTGCCATCTGGCGAACCATTGCATAAGACTTGGCATGCACTTCATGGCTGCCATGTGACATGTTCAACCGGGCCACATTCATGCCCGCATGAATTAAGTCACGGATTGCATCTGGCGTTGAAACTGCTGGACCGAGCGTACATACGATTTTGGCGCGACGCACAAAAAAATCCTTTTCTCTTAAACCTTGATTAGTTTACGGGAGTAACTGTCGATCAGTTGGTTTGATCGGTGTTGGCAATGTTGTTTCGCTCATTAAATAGCGATCAACATTTGCAGCTGCTGATCTTCCTTCAGCTATTGCCCAAACAATTAGTGATTGGCCGCGGCCAGCATCGCCAGCAACGAAAACCCCAGGTTTGCTTGTTGCAAAATTTCCATCACGATTGATATTTCCGCGTGGATCAATTTCAACACCAAATTGTTCAACTAGTGATCCTTGTTCAGGCCCAACAAATCCCATTGCTAACAGCACTAAATCAGCTGGCAAAGTTTTTGTTGACCCAGCAACTGGTTCAAACTTTCCATTTTTGAATTCAACTGAAGTTAATTCGATTGATTCAACTTTGCCATTGCCGGTGAACTTTGTAGTTGAAACTGCGTATTCACGTACGCCACCTTCTTCATGGGCACTAGTTACGCGATAAAGCATTGGATAAGTTGGCCATGGACTTGAAGTCGGACGTTGTTCTGGCGGTATCGGCATAATTTCAAGTTGCGTAACACTTGCTGCGCCTTGGCGAAGTGCAGTGCCAAGACAGTCAGCCCCTGTGTCGCCGCCGCCGATCACAATTACATGTTTGCCTTCAGCGCTAATGGATGGTGCCTCAAAATCACCTTCGGCAACCCGATTAGCGATCGGTAAATATTCCATCGCTTGATAAATACCTTCTAGTTCACGACCTGGAACCGGAAGATCACGCCAAGCTGTTGCGCCAACGGCTAAGACAACGCTGTCATAGCGATCTAGTAAATCTTGGGCTGACATATCAACACCAATTTCAACACCAGTACGGAAGCGAACGCCTTCTTCTTCCATCTGAGCTAAGCGGCGATCAATGTGACGTTTTTCCATTTTGAATTCTGGAATTCCATAACGAAGCAGACCACCAATTCGATCAGCGCGTTCATAAACCACAACTGTGTGCCCGGCGCGAGCCAACTGTTGGGCAGCGGCCAATCCTGCTGGACCTGAGCCAACTACCGCAACACGTTTACCGCTTAGTCTTTCGGTTACATGTGGGTTAACTAAACCTGAATCCCAAGCTCGATCAATAATCGAAACCTCAACCTGTTTGATTGTGACTGGATCCCCTGAAATACCGACAACACATGCTGCTTCACATGGGGCTGGGCAAAGTCGGCCAGTAAATTCTGGAAAGTTATTTGTAGCGTGCAATCTTTCGGCGGCTTCTTTCCAGTCACCGCGATAAACCAAGTCATTCCACTCAGGAATTAAGTTGCCAAGCGGACAGCCGTTATGACAAAACGGAATACCACAATCCATGCAGCGACTGGCTTGAGTTACCAGCTTCTCTTTTGGAAATTCTTGGTAGACCTCTTTCCAGTCTTGGATGCGCACATCAACTGGGCGACGCACTGGAAGTTCGCGAGAGTTTTCAATAAAACCTTTTGGATTACCCATAACTACCCCCTACTTCCCAACACTTGCTTGCATGATTGCCACCACTGGATCTTTACCCTCCGAGATTGCTTTGGCTTGGGCATCTAAAACTCTGCGGTAATCAGCTGGCATTACTTTTGAAAGTCGGTGCACATGCACTGGCCAATCTTGCAAAATTTCCTGGGCGATTGTTGAGCCAGTTTCGTTGTGGTGCTTAGTGATTGCTTGATGTAAGAAATCGATATCTTCTTGATCAAGTTTTTCCAGATTAACCATTTCGCGGTTTAGTTTTGCTGGATTCACATCAAGCAAATATGCAATGCCACCGCTCATGCCAGCTGCAAAGTTTCGCCCAGTTGGACCAAGCACAAGAACCCGGCCACCAGTCATGTATTCACAGCCATGATCGCCTACACCTTCAACAACCGCAGTTGCCCCAGAGTTACGAACGCAGAAACGCTCACCAGCAATACCGCGAAGATAAATTTCACCCGAAGTTGCGCCATAACCAATGACGTTGCCAGCAATAACATTCTTGGCCGGATCAAATGAAGCTTTGTTACTTGGTTTAACTATGATCTTGCCACCAGAAAGACCTTTGCCAACGTAATCATTTGCATCGCCTTCCAGGCGAAGAGTTACGCCTTTTGGCAGGAATGCACCAAAAGATTGGCCAGCGCTTCCGGTGAATAACAGATCGATTGTGCCCTCAGGTAATCCTTGGCCACCCCACTTGCGGGTAACACTTGAACCAAGCATGGTGCCAACTGTGCGGTTAACATTTCGCACAGTTAATTGCGCGCGAACTGGTTCACCATTTTCAATAGCCGGAGCACAGATCTTGATTAATTCATTATCAAGCGCTTTATCAATTCCGTGATCTTGAGTTGTAGTGCGATGTAGTGATGCGCCAGGTGCGACTTCTGGACGGTAAAGAATCGCTGAAAGATCAAGTCCTTCAGTTTTCCAGTGGCGAACGGCATCATCAACATTTAATACTTCGCTGTGCCCAACTGCTTCTTCAATTGAGCGGAAACCAAGCTGGGCTAAAAGCTCGCGAACTTCCTGTGCAATAAACATGAAGAAGTTAACAACGTGTTCTGCTTTACCACTAAATTTTGCGCGAAGTTCAGGGTTTTGTGTTGCTACCCCAACTGGACAAGTGTCTAGATGGCAAACACGCATCATCACGCAGCCCATAACCACTAGTGGCGCAGTAGCAAACCCAAATTCTTCAGCACCCAACAGTGTTGCGATAACCACATCTCGACCAGTCTTTAATTGACCATCAGTTTGCACAACAATGCGATCACGCAGGTTATTTATCAAAAGTGTTTGCTGAGTTTCAGCTAAACCAAGTTCCCATGGTCCGCCAGCATGTTTCAAACTTGTTAGTGGTGAGGCGCCAGTTCCACCATCATGACCAGAAACTAAAACCACATCGGCGTGGGCTTTTGCCACACCTGCTGCAACAGTGCCGATTCCAACTTCAGAAACTAGTTTTACGTGAATTCGTGCTTGGGTGTTTGCGTTCTTTAAATCGTGAATTAGCTGAGCTAAATCTTCAATTGAATAAATATCGTGGTGCGGTGGCGGTGAAATTAAACCAACACCTGCAGTTGAGTGACGGGTTTTTGCAACCCATGGATAAACCTTGTGACCAGGCAGCTGTCCACCTTCACCAGGTTTAGCACCTTGGGCCATTTTGATTTGAATGTCATCAGCGTTAACTAAGTATTCACTTGTCACGCCGAAGCGACCTGAGGCAACTTGCTTAATTGCACTTCGACGTGAATCGCCATTTGCATCTGGAATGAAACGCTCTGGATCTTCCCCGCCTTCACCGGTGTTGCTTTTCGCACCGATTCGGTTCATCGCAATTGCTAAAGTTTCATGCGCCTCTTGGCTAATTGAGCCATAAGACATCGCGCCAGTTGAGAATCGCTTAACAATGCTTTCAACTGATTCAACTTCATCAATTGAAATCGGTTGGCGTTCTGAATTGAACTTAAATAAGCCACGAATTGTCATCAAGCGTTCAGATTGGGCATTAACTCGGTCGGTGTATTGCTTGAAGATCTCGGCTTTACCTTCGCGAGTTGCATGCTGCAATCTAAAGACAGTTTCTGGGTCAAATAAATGTGGTTCACCTTCACGGCGCCATTGATATTCACCGCCAATTGTTAATGTGCGGTGAGCTTGAGTTATTCCACTTGGTGGGTAAGCAAGGGCATGTCTTGCGGCGCATTCAGCTGCGATTTCAGTTAGGCCAACGCCACCAAGACGAGAAACAGTTCCAGTGAAATAGCGCTCAACTAGTTCTGGAGCTAGACCAATTGCTTCGAATACTTGAGCACCTGTATAGGAAGCAACAGTTGAGATACCCATCTTGCTCATTACCTTGAGCAGGCCTTTACCTAAACCTTTAACTAAGTTGCGAACCGCTTTCTCTGCAGAAATATCGGTAACTACACCTCGTCGAACTAAATCTTCAACAGATTCCATCGCTAGGTATGGATTAACAGCTGCTGCGCCAAAGCCAATTAAAAGTGCCACGTGGTGAACTTCGCGCACGTCACCTGATTCAACAATCAAACCAACTTTGGTGCGCTCTTTGGTACGGATTAAATGGTGATGCACTGCTGCTGTGAGTAATAGTGATGGAATTGGTGCTAGTTCAAGAGTTGAATCACGATCAGATAAAACAATGAAACGCTTTCCGTCGCGAACATGTTCTGAAACTTGAGCACAAATATGTTCCAAACGCTCTTCAAGTGCTTGCTTGCCACCTGCTACGCGGTATAGACCTTTAACTTTGGCACTAGCTAAACCTGGTTGATTGCCATCAGCATTGATATAAAGGATCTTGGCTAACTCGTCGTTATCAATAACTGGGAATGGCAATATCAACTGACGAGCATGTTCGGCACTTTCGGTTAACAAATTAACTTCAGGGCCCGATGCAGTGCCTAGCGATGTAACAAGTTCTTCGCGGATTGCATCAAGTGGCGGGTTTGTAACTTGAGCAAAGAGTTCGGTGAAGTAATCAAAAATTAGTCGCGGTCGTTCACTTAGTACTGCAAGTGGTGTGTCTGAACCCATTGAACCAAGCGCTTCTTGGCCAGTCTTTGCCATTGGCGCCAAGATGATTCGAAGCTCTTCTTCGGTGTAACCAAAAGTTTGTTGGCGACGAATAACTGAGCCGCGGGTGTGCACAATGTGTTCGCGCTCTGGCAAAGATTCCAGGTGAACTTGGCCCTCTTCAAGCCACTTGCTATATGGCGCAGCTGCGGCAAGTTGTTTCTTTAGCTCAGTATCTTCGACAATTCGGCCAAGTGAAGTATCAACCAAGAACATGCGACCTGGTTGTAAACGACCTTTGCGCACAATCTTGCTTGGGTCAATATCAAGTAC
>JBDLPR010000033.1:0-7795 GCA_039800985.1 Actinomycetota bacterium
CATTTGAAAGCAACATTTCTGAAGTTTGAATCGGCATAACACCAGCCTAGATCTGTAGTGCGCTAGTTAGGTGTGACCACTACTTCGCAGCGTTGGAATTCTTTAATGTCTGAATAACCACAAGTTGCAAGCGATTTACGAAGCGCACCAACCAAATTCATGCTGCCATCGGCTGTATGAGATGGGCCGTTAATGATTTCAGACAAGGTTCCAGCAGTGCCAAGTTCAACCATTTCACCGCGTGGTAATTCACCGTGAGTTGCTTCGATCCCCCAGTGACGACCCTGGCCTGGAGCATCTGATGCACGTGCGAACGCAGAACCTACAAGTACTGCATCAGCACCAAGAGCGATTGCTTTTGCGACATCGCCACTTCGACCAACGGATCCATCAGCAATAACTGAAACGTAACGGCCACCAGATTCATCCATGTAATCGCGACGTGCAGCTGCAACGTCAGCAACGGCAGATGCCATCGGCACCCGAACACCAAGCACATCTCGAGTGGTGTGAGCGGCGCCGCCGCCAAAACCAACAAGTACGCCAGCAGCGCCGGTACGCATTAAGTGAAGTGCACCTGAATAAGTAGCGCAGCCGCCAACAATTACTGGTACATCTAGCTTGTAAATAAATTCTTTTAGATTAAGCGCTTCACCATTATTTGATACATGTTCAGCGCTAACTGTGGTTCCACGAATTACAAAAATATCAACACCAGCATCAACAACTTGCTTTGCAAATGTTGCAGTGCGCTGTGGGCTAAGTGAACCAGCAACTGTAATTCCACTTGCTCGCATTTCAGAAATACGTTGTGCGATAAGTTCTGGCTTAATTGGTTCAGCGTAGATTTCTTGTAGTTTTTTAGTTGCTTCCTTGTTAGAAAGTTTTGCAATCTGAGCTAATACTTTTTCTGGATCGGCATAGCGGGTCCAGACACCCTCAAGATTTAAGATCGCAAGCCCACCTGCTTCACCAAATACTTTTGCCGACTTTGGTGAAACAACTGAGTCCATTGGTGCAGCAATGATTGGATGCGAGAAGTTGTAAGCATCGATTTTCCAGCCAAGTGAAACCAATTGTGGGTCGCGGGTGCGACGACTTGGGACTAGTGACACATCATCAAATGAATAGGCAACACGTGCGCGCTTGGCACGACCTACTTCCACGTCGGACATTATTTCTCCTAGCGACCGTGGTAGTTCGGGGCTTCTACCGTTAATTGAACATCGTGCGGGTGGCTTTCTTTCAAGCCTGCTGTTGTAATACGAATTAGGCGACCATTGCGCTTTAGATCTGCAATTGTTCCAGCTCCGGCGTACCCCATTGAGGCACGAAGGCCACCAACTAATTGATGTGCAACAGCTGAAAGTTGGCCACGGTAAGGAACTTGGCCTTCAATACCTTCTGGCACAAGTTTGTCTTCAGATAAAACGTCATCTTGGAAGTAGCGATCTTTTGAGTAAGACTTTGCTTCACCGCGTGATTGCATCGCGCCAAGCGATCCCATGCCACGGTATTGCTTGTATTGCTTACCGTTAACAAAAACTAATTGGCCAGGCGCTTCCTCGCAACCTGCTAGAAGTGAACCAAGCATTACGGTGTCAGCACCTGAAACTAGAGCTTTGGCTATGTCACCTGAATACTGCAAGCCACCATCACCAATAACTGGAACACCTGCAGGACCTGCAGCAAGTGATGCTTCATAGATTGCGGTGATTTGTGGTACCCCAACACCTGCAACAACACGAGTGGTACAGATCGAACCTGGACCAACGCCAACTTTCACGGCGTCTGCGCCAGCATCAATTAGTGCTTGAGCGCCATCACGAGTTGCAACGTTGCCACCAATAACTTGAACATTGGTTGCAGTCTTCATGCGTGAAACCATGTCTAGAACTGCGCGTTGGTGACCATGAGCGGTATCAACGATTAAAACATCAACACCTGCATCAACTAATGCCATGCCGCGTTCATATGCGTCTTCGCCAACACCGATTGCTGCGCCAACCATTAAACGACCACTGGCATCTTTTGTTGCTAGCGGGTAACGATCGCTCTTTACATAATCCTTAACCGTGATTAATCCGGTTAACCGACCAGCATCATCAACCAGTGGAAGTTTTTCGATTTTGTTAATGCGAAGTAGCGCAAGTGCGTCATCGCCATTCATACCCGGCTTACCAGTAATTAATGGCATCGGTGTCATCACGTCACGAACAAGTTTGTGCTTGTCATCTTCAAAGCGCATATCGCGATTTGTAACGATACCAACCAAGACGTTATTGGAATCAACAACTGGAACGCCACTGATGCGATAGCGACCACACAGGCGATCAACATCAGCCAAAGTATTTTCTGGTGAACAGGTAACTGGGTTAGTCACCATTCCAGCTTCACTTCGCTTGACTAAATCAACTTGGGAGGCTTGATCTTCAATAGAAAGATTGCGGTGCAAAATACCAAGGCCGCCTTGGCGAGCCATGGCAATTGCCATACGTGATTCAGTCACAGTGTCCATGGCGGAAGAAAGCAATGGAATTCTAAGATTAATCTCTCGGGTTAGACGTGTTGTGGTATCAACATCACTTGGCACGACTTCACTGGCCGCTGGAAGCAGTAAGACATCGTCATATGTAAGGCCCAACATTGCGAACTTCTCAGGTAAGCCTTGAGTCATGACTGCCTTTCGGGTTATTCGCGATAACCAAGATTACCGCGAGTTTGATTTCTCAAAAAATTTGATTTAAACGAAAAACCCCTGGTTTCCCAGGGGTTTTTCAATATTTTGGTTAATTATGGCTTAACGACCACTTTGATTGCATCGCCGCCGAGTACTAAGTCAATTGCATCTTTTACTTGATCAAGTGAAACCCTGTGCGTAAGTAAATCGGCAACATTTACTTTGCCAGAAGCCATTAGTTCTAGTGCCCTGCGATTGTGCTCTGGAGTCGATCCGTTAGCACCAGCAAGAATTAATTCTTTGTAGTGAACCAAATTGGAATCGATATTTACCATTGGTTTATCTTTAGGAAGGCCGCCAAAGAAACTGATTCGACCGCCGGGACGAATCATTCGTACTGCCTGCTCTTGGGCAACTCCAGCTGGCGCTGCGGTAATAATCACATTCGGTCCAGGTGCTGGAATCTGTGTTTTTACCGCTTCTTCAATATCAACTTCGGACATATCTATAACTGCATCGGGCTTAACCGCATCAGCAGAAAGTTTTAATCGATGTGAATTAATGTCTGCCAAAGTCACATGTACTGCCCCAAGGGCTCTAGCTAGTCGAACGTGCATACATCCAATCGGACCAGCACCCATTACAAGAACCACATCACCAGGGCCAACATTAATAAGTTCCTGGGCATTTAGAGCACAAGCCAGAGGTTCTGCTGCGGCTGCCTCGTCATAGCTAAGTGAGCCTGGAATTGGATTAACTCCATTAACTTTTATAACTTCGTTTGGAATAATCATGTATTCGGCAAAACCACCAGCGAACTGGTATCCCATAGAAAGTTGATTAATGCAGATTTGCATTTTCCCAGCTTTACAAGCCCAGCAGTCTCCGCAAGGAATCGCTGCGATCACCTGAACACGATCACCAACTTTGTGACCAGTTACATCTGATCCAATTTCAACGATTTCTCCGGCTATTTCATGACCAATAATCTGCGGTGGCTGTAGCCGAGGGTGGCCGTGATTGTAAATTTTTGCATCAGTCCCGCAAGTTGCACAAGCATGAACTTTAATTAAAATTTCACCGTTTTTAGGTTTTGGCTTTTCTACTTCGACTACTTTTAAATCTTTTGGGCCACTATAAAGGGCAGCTTTCATTTCTTTTCAAATGCTTTCTGAACTAGGTTAATTATTTCTTCTGGATCATTAGATTCAAATACAGTACTGCGAAGTTCATCATCCATAAGTATTTCTGCAATGACACCAAGAGTATCAACATGATCATCATTGGCTGATGCGATACCGATTGCTAGTCTGACTTTTTCACCTTCCCAATCAACTACATCCCTAAATCTCAAAAATACTAATTGTGCGAAATTTACATATTTTCTGGATAAATCAGTTCCGTGTGGAATTGCAGTTGCTTCACCAATATATGAAGACATTATTAATTCGCGTTCCCACATTGCCTCTACATACGGTTGTTCAATTGCACCGCAATCCAATAAAGCTTGGCCGCAAAGGCGCACAGCCTCCTCTCGCGAGGAGGCTGTGCAATTCAGAAGGATTCCTCTAGCCGTGAGTGCTGGGGCACTAGTCATCTGACAAAGTGCCTTTAGATTCAACCGCCTGAACTATTGACATGATTCTTGGATCGCCAAGAAACATGTCGAATGCGATAACTACCGTGTCAGGAACTGCCTGCTTTGCTCTTGAATGCAAACCTCTGTGACACAAGATCACATCTGCATTCTCAGAAGCCAACCGATTCACGGGTGAATGAGTAACTTCAACGCCATGATTTTTAAGTTGTTTAGCAAGTTGTTTGGCAACCATGACGCTTGAACCCATCCCTGCTTCGCACGCCACAACTACTTTTTTGATATCTGAACCTGACACGGTACTCATCGACGACTAGCCCTTCAGCGCCCTAGAGGCTGCCTGTGCATCTGCCAAATCACCCATGTCTTCAGAGTGCTTTTGAGTCTTTAGCAAGAAAGAACAAGCTAGGAATGAAACTGCAGTTGAAACTGCAATTGCAAGAAGAACTTTCAGTTGATCACCCGGAGGGGTTACAGCCATGTAGGCAAAAATCGAACCTGGGGATGGTGTTGCAACCAAACCATTATCAAGTGCGATGTTTGTAAATACACCAGCCATACCACCAAGGATTACGCCAAGTAGTGTACGAGGCTTCATTAAGACGTATGGGAAATACACCTCATGAATACCACCAAGGAAGTGGATGATCGAAACGCTTGGAATTGAACCGCGAAGTAATTTTGGTCCAGCTACCCAGAATGCAAGTAACAAACCAAGACCAGGGCCAGGGTTGGTTTCAAGCATGAACAGGATTGATTTACCAGTTGCTTCGGCTTGAATTGCACCCAGTGGTGCAAGTACGCCATGGTTAATTGCGTTGTTCAGGAAAAGCACCTTTGCAGGTTCAACAAAAATTTGTGCTAATGGCAACAAATTATTATCAACAAGGCTCTGCACTGCACTACCAGCTACGTCAGAAATTGACTTAACTACTGGGCTAATTGTCTTGAACCCAAGAATTGCCATTACGGTACCGCTGATACCAAGAGAGAAGTTGCTAACTAGCATTTCAAATCCAGCAGGTGTCTTTGGATCTAGCGCAGCATCAATTTTCTTGATTACCCAAGCAGCTAATGGACCCATAATCATGGCGCCCATAAACATTGGGATATCTGTACCGACGATTACACCCATAGTTGCCACAGCACCCATGACACCACCACGGTGTTCATGAACCATGCGACCACCTGAGTAGGCAATCAGTAATGGAAGGAGATTGATAATCATTGGTCCGACCATCTTGGAAAGTTCCTCGTTAGGAATCCAACCAGTTGGAATGAACAATGCAGTAACTAATCCCCATGCAATGAAGGCACCGATATTTGGAATTACCATACCGGCTAAGTTGCCTCCAAATTTTTGAACAGTCGCGCGCCAGCCAGAATGGCCAGAGCCCGAAGTCATGAAGTTACTCATTCAGTTTGTCCTCATCTTTATTTTTTGTTGCCAGTTAATTTTTTGGTTACCCAAGTAATCAACTAGAACCTCCAACACGGCGCATTGGAGAAACCTTTATTAGGCCAGAACTACCTCCACGCCTAATTTCATAAATCCGTCAACGAATTGTTGCGGTGCATCAATGTCGGTTATGACACGATCCAAATTATTGCCATCTGAAAAAACAGAAGGAAATATTTCTTCGCACTTAGTGCTGTCAACTAGAACAACACTTTCTTGCGCATTTTTCATCATGGCTTGTTTAACAGCAGCTTCCTCAGGATCGCTTGTTGTCAAACCAGCTTTAACCGAAATACCATTTGTGCCTAGAAAAACAACTTGGGTTTGGAAAGTAGCAATGTCAGCAAGTGTTCGCGAACCTAGAGCGCTAAGTGTGGTCGACCTTAATCGCCCACTTAATAAGTGGACTGGAGTTGAGCTTTCAGCAACTAAATTTCCAAGCGGGATGCTATTGGTGATGACAAGTAACTTTGGCCGATCAATTAAGTACTCAGCTAATAGTTCAGTAGTAGTACCACCATCAACAAAAATTGCACCTTCGCTAGGAATTTGTGATGCTGCGACAGACGCTATTCGACGTTTCGCTTCCACATTTGTTGATCTGCGTTCGCGCAAATTAAATTCATGAGGAATTCGGTCAACAGCAATTGCACCACCGTGAACGCGTCTAACCATTCCAGATTTTTGTAATAGGTCTAAATCTCTGCGGACGGTTTCGATTGCAACGTCTAGACGAACAGCGGCATCGTTTGCATCGATGCGTCCTTCGCTGCGAGACCACTCGATTAATTGGAGTCTGCGCTCTTCAGCTAGCATGCTGTCGCTTTCTGCCCGTTTTTGACTGATTATGTGGAGATTAGCAGTTTTGTGAGTTGGATCACTAAGAAACGGGCAAAAAAAGCAAAATTTATTGTTTTGTTACTTTCTTTAAATCTTCAGCAATTAAAGGCTTATTTAGCAGTTAGTGCATTAATTGCTGGTAGCAATTGCTCCATTTTGTCGAAAATCGTGGCACCTGGAAGTTGCAACCGATCTTTCGGTGTGACGCTTCCTGAATAGGCAAAAACCTGCATTTGGGCAGCAAGTCCAGCTTGGACGCCAGCTCGACTGTCCTCTACTACTACAGCCCTGGCAGGGTCTACCCCCATTTTTGCGGCTGCAAACAGAAAAAGTTCTGGTTCTGGTTTACCGTTATTAACTTGCTCAGCACTAAAAATGTTTTCGCCAAAATATTGAATTAACCCCGTTAATTCAAGTGAGATTCTGATTTTCTTTTGACTTCCAGAAGAGGCAACACAGATTGGAACTTTTACCGACTCAAGGACCTCAAGAACTCCCTCAACGGGTTGAAGTTCTGTTAGAAATGCCTGGTGATATCTGCTTGCCAAGTCTGACTTCCAGTTCGAAGGAAGTTTTGTCCCATTTAGTTTTTCAATTTCATTTTGAAAATATTCATCGCTTTTTCCAACAAAATTTTCAATGATCTCTTCAGGAGTCATATGAATTCCAATTTCAAGGAGAAATTCCTGGTCAATTCTCACGGCGATATGCTCAGAATTAACTAAGACTCCATCACAATCGAAAATTATTAATTCGGGCTCCATGTCCCTATGTTTTCACATGTTTGGAAGTAAAGCAGAAAATAAAAACCCCTGGTTTCCCAGGGGTTTTTCACACTTCTAGTGAGTGTGGCCAGCGTGCTTATGCCCGTGACCATGGTCGTCTTCTTGGACTTCCTTTTTCTCAACTACCAATGCTTCGGTTGTTAATAGCATTCCAGCAATTGAAGCAGCATTTTCGAGTGCGCTTCTAGTTACCTTCACTGGATCAATAACACCTTGCTTGATTAGGTCGCCGTATTCGCCAGTAGCTGCATTAAGACCACTACCAACACCAAGTTCACGAACTTTGTCTACAACTACATAGCCTTCAAGACCTGCGTTTTCAGCAATCCAACGAAGAGGTTCGATTACACCGCGACGAACGATTGCAACACCAACAGCCTGGTCTCCAGTTAGACCTAAGTCCTTGTTAAGCACATCAGCTGCGTGAATGATTG
>JBDLPR010000034.1:0-11082 GCA_039800985.1 Actinomycetota bacterium
GGACCTTTTAATAATAGATTTATTAGCGAGCAGCAGTGCCTTCTTTGTAGTCACTATCTCCACTCTTAACCCATGACATCAACTTACGTAGTTCACGGCCAGTTGCTTCGATTGGGTGTGCTTCGCCTTTTGCGCGAAGTGCCTTGAATTCTGGTGCGCCAGCATCTTGGTCATCGATGAATCGCTTAGCAAATGCACCAGACTGAATGTCTTTAAGTACTGCCTTCATTGATTCTTTAACGCGAGCATCGATCACGCGTGGACCAGAAACATAGTCGCCGTATTCAGCTGTGTCAGATACTGACCAACGCTGCTTGGCAATACCACCTTCATACATCAAGTCAACGATCAGCTTTAGTTCGTGTAGACATTCGAAGTAGGCAACTTCTGGTTGATAACCAGCTTCAACCAGTGTTTCAAAGCCTGCTTGAACTAGTGCTGATGCCCCACCACAAAGTACTGCTTGTTCACCGAATAAATCTGTTTCAGTTTCTTCAGTGAATGTGGTCTTGATGCCACCGGCGCGCATTGCACCAATTGCTGCGGCATATGAAAGAACTAGTGGCCAAGCGTTGCCGGTTGCATCTTGTTCAACTGCAACGATTGCTGGGACACCGCGACCGGCTACGTATTCGCGGCGAACTAAGTGGCCTGGACCCTTAGGGGCTGCCATACAAACATCGACGTTTGCAGGTGGCTTGATGTAACCAAAACGAATGTTGAAACCATGTGCGAAGAAAAGTGCATCTCCTGCGTTTAGGTTTGGTTCAATTGATTCTTTGTAAACTTTGCGCTGAATGTGATCCGGAACAAGGATCATGATTACATCAGCTTCTTTAGTTGCAGTTGCTGGATCAACAACGCGAAGACCTTCAGCTTCTGCCTTAGCTCGGCTCTTTGAACCTTCAGCTAGACCTACGCGAACATCAACACCACTGTCACGAAGACTTAGTGCGTGTGCATGTCCTTGGCTACCGTAACCAATAACCGCAACTTTGCGACCTTGGATGATTGATAAATCGGCGTCATCTTCATAAAACAACTCGGCCATTGTTACTCCTTTATTGGAAACGGGCTGTTTGGCAGTCCGTTTAGTTTGTCAGAAATTTTTAAATTGTCCTAAATTAAGCCTGTTTGTCAGCACTGCGAAGTGCTCGGTCGCCGATACCTCGACCACCGCGGCCAAGTGCTACAACACCTGACTGAACAATTTCCTTAATTCCATGTGGCGCTAGAACTTCTAACAGCGCCTCAAGCTTGTCGTGCGATCCAGTTGCTTCAACTGTCACTGCATCTGTGCCAACATCAACGACTTTGGCGCGGAAAAGTTCAACGATTTGCAGCACAGCTGAGCGAGCGTTTACATCAGCGCGAACTTTGATCAGCATTAATTCACGAGCAATCGCAGTTTCATCATCCAGTTCAACGATCTTTAATACGTTGATTAGCTTGTTTAGCTGCTTAGTGATTTGTTCAAGCGCCAATTGATCAACTTCAACCACTATGGTCATGCGTGAAACACCTGGTGTTTCAGTTACGCCCACTGCCAAAGATTCAATGTTGTAACCGCGACGTGAGAAAAGTGCTGAAATACGTGCCAGCACACCTGGTTGGTCTTGAACCAAAACAGAAAGAGTATGACGGGCCATAATTAGTCATCCCCTCTATCCCACTTTGGCGCCAGATCGCGCGCAAATTTGATTTCATCGTTACTAGTTCCTGCAGCAACCATTGGCCAAACCATGGCATCACGGTGAACGCGGAAGTCAACCACAACTGGAACATCGTTTGTTCCCATTGCTTTTTCAATGGTTGCATCAACATCAGCGGCATTATCGCAGCGCAAACCTAATGCGCCATAAGCATCAGCTAGCTTCACAAAATCTGGGAATGAGTGTGAGTGAAGATCAGTATTGCTATAACGCTCGTTATAGAAAAGTGACTGCCACTGACGAACCATGCCAAGAGATGAGTTATTAATTAGCGCGACCTTGATTGGAATGTTGTTGATTGTGCAAGTAGCAAGTTCTTGGTTAGTCATCTGGAAACAGCCATCGCCATCAATAGCCCATACAGTGGCATCTGGCTTACCAACTTTGGCACCCATTGCAGCTGGAACTGAGTAACCCATAGTTCCTAGGCCACCTGAGTTAAGCCAAGTGTTTGGCTTTTCATAACCAATAAACTGCGCAGCCCACATCTGATGCTGTCCAACACCTGATGCATAAATAGCATCTGGGCCGGCAATCTTGCCAAGGCGCTCAATGACATATTGAGGTGAAAGTGTTCCGTCATTTGGGGTTTCATAACCCAATGGATAAGTCTCACGCCAGTGGTTAAGTGTTCGCCACCAACCTGTTAAATCTGCACGACGACCTGCATCAAACTCAGCAGTAACTGCAGGAACTAATTGAAGAAGTGCTTCGCGAACATCAGAAACGATTGGGATATCAACTTCACGGTTCTTGCCAATTTCAGCTGGGTCAATATCGATGTGGATTACTTTGGCGCGAGGTGCGAAACTATCCAACTTTCCAGTTACGCGATCATCAAAGCGCGCGCCAAGGGTAATTAATAAATCACTTTGTTGAAGTGCACCAACAGCGCCAACAGTTCCGTGCATGCCAGGCATACCCATGTGTTGAGGGTGGCTATCTGGGAATGCGCCGCGGGCCATCAAAGTTGTCACCACTGGGATACCAGTTAGTTCGGCAAGCTGTCTTAATTCTGCTGATGCGCGTGAGCGAATTACACCACCACCAACATAAAACACTGGACGATGTGATTCAACAATTAACCGCGCTGCTTCTTTGATTTGGCGACCATGCGGTTTAGTAGTTGGTTTGTAACCAGGTAGATCTACATTTGTTGGCCAATGAAATTCAGTTTTGCTTTGTAGCGCATCTTTTGTGATATCTACAAGTACTGGACCTGGACGGCCAGTGCTTGCAATATGAAACGCTTCTTTAATCGCACCAGGAATATCTTCCGCGCGAGTAACTAAGTAGTTATGTTTTGTAATTGGCATTGTGATGCCGCGAATGTCTGCTTCTTGGAATGCATCAGTACCGATAGAGCTTGATCCAACCTGACCAGTGATCGCAACCATTGGAACTGAGTCCATGTGCGCATCGGCAATTGGGGTAACTAAGTTTGTGGCACCTGGTCCACTTGTTGCCATACAAACACCAACGCGACCCGTTGCTGCGGCATATCCTTCAGCTGCGTGGCCAGCACCTTGTTCGTGACGAACCAGAATGTGACGGACTGACTTTGAGTCCATTAATGGGTCATAAGCGGGAAGAATTGCCCCACCTGGGATACCGAAGACAACTTCAACATTCGCATGTTCTAGCGAACGGACAAAACTTTCGGCGCCCGAGATTTGCTCAGCCATGGATTACTCCTTTTTCCAAAGCAGGATCGCTACTTTGAGTGTCAAATCCACAACGTGGTTGGCTTGACGATTTGATTGCTGCGCCAGAAAACTGACTTGTAACAGCAATTGCGCCCGGTTTGTTGGTCACTTGCCGATTGCATCGCCACCACAATGTGGTGTTGGTGGTAATACTTTATGCCTTATTTTCACTTCCGTCACATCCGCTAACGGGCCCCATATGGGCACCCAAATCTGGCGCTGATAAATACTGTCGATAAATTGGCAGGTAGTGAGATAACAAACTTGCCACTTTGACGGAAAAATCGTTATAAAGACTGATGAAAACGTTACATTTTGGCAATAGCGTTTGACCTAACAGACAACGGCGTCGATAAAGGTAGGCACGGTTAAATGACCACCCAGTATGTTTATGACTTCTCGGAAGGCGACAAAGATCAAAAAGATCTTTTAGGTGGCAAGGGTGCAAACCTTGCTGAAATGACTCGCCTTGGTCTTCCCGTACCGCCGGGCTTCACAATTACTACCGAAGCATGCCGTGAATACTTAGCAGCTGGCGCAGAACCTGGTGCACTTCACGTTCAAGTCACAACTGCACTTCGCAAACTTGAAGACGATCTTGGAAAAATTCTTGGCGATGCAGATGATCCATTACTAGTTTCTGTGCGCTCTGGCGC
Source organism: Actinomycetota bacterium (assembly GCA_039800985.1). Lineage (GTDB taxonomy): Bacteria > Actinomycetota > Actinomycetes > S36-B12 > UBA5976 > UBA5976. The sequence continues at coordinate 4,075 of JBDLPR010000034.1, forward strand.
AAAATTTTCGATGCCAGGCATGATGGAAACAGTTCTTAACGTTGGTCTTAATGACAAATCTGTTAATGGTCTTGCCAAAGTAAGTAATAACGAACGTTTCGCTTGGGATTCATACCGCCGATTAATTCAGATGTTTGGCAAAACAGTTCTAGACATTGAAGGTGAAGTCTTTTCAGAAGCGTTGCAGCATGTTAAGGACCGTGCTGGGGTTACCTCTGATGTTGATTTATCAACTGAAAACTTGCGCGAGCTTGTAGATATTTTCAAGGGAATCGTTAAAGAACACACTGGCCGCGATTTTCCTCAAGATCCACGTGAACAACTAGACCTAGCAGTTCTTGCTGTATTTAATTCTTGGAATACACCTCGCGCTGCTTTATACCGTCGCCGCGAACGTATCTCACACGATCTTGGAACAGCAGTAAATATCTGTTCGATGGTTTTCGGTAACTTGGGTGACACTTCGGGAACAGGTGTGGCATTCACCCGTGACCCTGCTTCAGGCAAAACTGGCGCTTATGGCGACTACTTATCAAACGCCCAAGGTGAAGATGTTGTTGCCGGTATTCGCAACACCTTAAGCCTTGAAGACATGAAGCGGATTGACGAAAAGTCATACACCGAATTAATGGCAACTATGCGAAAGCTAGAAACCCACTACCGCGATCTATGTGACATCGAATTCACTGTTGAAAAAGGCAAGCTTTGGATGCTGCAAACCCGCGTAGGTAAGCGCACTGCAGCGGCTGCTTTCCGCATTGCAACCCAGCTAGTTGATGAACATCTAATTTCAATGGATGAAGCACTGACTCGTGTAACTGGTAGCCAACTGGCTCAGTTGATGTTCCCTCAGTTTGATTCGGCAAATCAGGTTAAGCCAGTGGCTGTTGGTATGGCCGCCTCACCTGGCGCTGCTGTTGGACGTGCGGTATTTGATTCAAAGACTGCAGTTGAATGGGCCGAACGCGGCGAACGCGTGGTGCTGGTTCGCCGAGAAACAAACCCAGATGATCTTGAAGGCATGATTGCAGCCAACGGCATTCTGACTTCACGTGGTGGCAAGACCTCTCACGCAGCAGTAGTTGCTCGCGGTATGGGTAAAACCTGTGTTTGCGGCGCTGATGAAGTTGATGTAAATGTCAATGAAAAATGTGCTCGCGTCGGCGATCTAGAAATCCGCGAAGGCGACATGATTTCAATCGACGGTTCAACTGGTCAGGTATTTACCGGTGAACTACAGGTAGTCCCATCCCCAGTTTCTAATTACTTGGAACATGGACTAGATCACGCGGTTTCAACTGCAGATCACGAAACTGCAGAACTTGTTCGCGCCGTTGATCGCATTTTGAAGCATGCTGACAGTGTTCGTCGTTTGCGCGTTCGCACCAATGCTGACAATGCAGATGACTCACGTTGGGCAAGAAAGCTTGGCGCTGAAGGTATCGGACTTTGCCGCACTGAACACATGTTCCTTGGTGATCGCCGTGTGCTTATTGAACGCGTGATTCTGGCAGGAAATCAAGAAGAACAAAATCATGCACTTGAGGCTCTTCTGCCGATGCAACAAAGTGATTTTGAACAAATCCTTGATGCAATGAACGAACTTCCAGTAACTATTCGTTTGCTTGATCCACCGCTTCACGAATTCTTGCCAGATCGTGCTGACTTGATGGTTGAAGTTGCCCTTGGTAAAGAACGTGGCCATGATGTCTCACATCAAGAGCTCTTGCTTGCTGCCGTTGACCGCCTGCATGAATCAAATCCAATGCTTGGTTTGCGCGGTGTTCGTCTCGGTATCGTGATTCCTGGCTTATTCGTTCTTCAGGTTCGTGCAATTGCCCAAGCTGCGATTGAACGCATCCGTCGCGGTGGCCATCCAAAAGTTGAAATCATGATTCCACTTGTTGGGTCGGTAATGGAACTTCACTTGATTCGCGATGAAATCGATCAAGTAATCAAGGAAATCTCAACCCGCGAAAATATCGATCTGCAGTTCGCAATTGGAACCATGATCGAATTACCTCGCGCTGCCCTTACCGCACAACGTATTGCTGAAGCTGCTGAATTCTTCTCATTCGGTACAAACGACTTAACCCAAACAACCTGGGGCTTTAGTCGCGATGACGTGGAAGCAGCATTCTTTGCGAACTACCTTGATAAAGGTATTTTCACCGTTTCACCATTTGAGTCTCTTGATATTGATGGTGTTGGTGCCCTAGTGAAAATTGCAGTTGAAAAGGGTCGCGCAACTCGCCCAGGAATCAAACTAGGTGTTTGTGGTGAACATGGTGGCGATCCAGAATCAATTAAGTTCTTCCATGAAGTTGGACTTGATTACGTATCTTGTTCACCATTCCGTGTTCCAGTTGCTCGACTTGAAGCTGGCCGCGTAAAGGTACTGCAGGGTTAAACCTAAATAAAAAAGCCGGCCAGTTGGCCGGCTTTTTTATTTGTCTTAGTAAGAATCTTGGCAGCAGTTAACGCAGACGCAAGCTTTGCCTTGGGCTGGTTCTGGAATTGTTGCAAGTAGCTCAGCTGAGAATGTTTCATTGCGGCACCAACATGGCTGTTCGGGCTCACCCGTTGCTTTAGCAATTTCCGTTGCGCAATTATTTTCATCGCCACAAAGCGGGCACTTTGTTTGATCTACTTCAACACTCATATTTAAAGTCTAGGGATTTGCGCGAACTAACTTAGCTGAAAGTCCCATATAAATTGCCGCAGCTGCTGGAATTAAGAGTGCCCAGCGAAGTGAGATATATGTGGAAAGCATGCCAAGAAGCGGTGGGCCAACCAAGAAACCTGCATATGAAACTCCCCCAACAATTGCAACTGCCTGTGAGGGTGCAATGTGGCCAACGAATTTCTTGCTTGCAATTTCAGCAGCGGCACTAAAAATCGAAGGAATAATTACTGAAACCCCAAGGCCTAGCAAGGTCCAGCCGATTGTAATTCCAATTGGCTTTCCAATTACCAACCCAACTGTTAGTCCTGTGCCGGCAATTAATCCACCAAACCTAACAACTGTCTCTCTAGAAAACTTTTCAGTTATTTTGTCTCCGCCAAGTCGACCGGCAACCATGGCTGCTGAAAATGCGATGAATGGAATTGTTGAAATAAACGGTGAGGCAAACCAAGTGTCGCGTAGCAAAATTGAACCCCAGTCAGCAGCTGCACCTTCACAGAGTGCAGCGCCAAAACCTAAGAGACCAAGCCAGTAAAAAATATGTGGACGTTCACGTTCATGTTTGGCAACTAAGTCTTCTTCATGAATATCAGTAGCTGCTGGCAATAAGTTTTTTGCGACAAACGGCACAACTGCAGTTGAAATCACAGCCAGCATAATTGCTTGGGAAAGGTAAGAAATATTTACCTGCGAGAAATAGCCACCAATGGCCGCGCCCACTAACCCACCGACGCTAAATCGCGCATGGAAACTATTCATGATTGAGGTGCCGGTTAGTTTTTCAATTAATGTTCCATGAGAATTCATGGCGATGTCATGAACTGCTACTAAAAATCCCGTTAAGAAAAGTGTGACGACAAGCCATGGGACATTGATCATCATGCCAAGCAAAATAACTGCCAACCCATAAAGCCAGGTGGCATGGATCAGTACTCGTGAACTTCCATACTTGGCAGCAAGGTGCCCAGCTGGTTTCATCGAAAACAAGATGCCAAGTGAGCCAGCAAGCATGACTAAACCAAGTTGTGAGTTACTTAATTCAAAGTGATCGCGAATATCTGGAATGCGGGAGACAAAAAGCCCCATGCTAAAACCGTTATAGATGAATGCGAAATAGACAGTCCACTTAGCTCGTTTAAGTTGAACCTCAGAAAAATCTGGGGCCAAATTAGTCACAAACAGCGCCTTTGGATGCCGAACCAACTAGTTGAGCATACTTATGCAGCACACCACGATCGAACTTATGCGGCACGACTTTCCAGGATTTGCGACGTTCTTGAAGTACTGAGTCATCTACTAAAAGTTCTAAGCGACCGCTTGGAATATCAATTCGCACTCGGTCACCGTCTTGCACAAATGCAATCGGTCCGCCTTCATATGCTTCAGGTGCGACGTGACCAACACAAAGTCCTGTTGTTCCACCACTAAAGCGACCATCGGTAATAAGTAGTACGTCTTTGCCAAGACCAGCACCCTTAATGGCGCCAGTAATCATCAGCATTTCACGCATACCTGGACCGCCTTTTGGTCCTTCGTAACGAATAACTACGACATCACCAGATTGAATGTCACCTTTTTCCAGTGCGTCCATTGCAGCGCGTTCACGTTCAAATACTTTTGCTGGGCCTTCAAAAACATCAACTGGAATACCAGCGCTCTTGCAAACGGCGCCTTCGGGTGCAAATGAGCCTTCAAGCATCGTTAATCCACCAACGCCGCCGATTGGATTCTTCACTGCGTGCAAAATTGTGCCATCTGGATCAGGTGATGCAATTGCTTCAAGATTTTCAGCCATTGTCTTACCAGTGACTGTCATGCAGTCGCCATGGATTAGACCTGCGTCATAAAGCGCGCGAAGTACAACTGGAACGCCACCAACTTTGTCCACATCGCTCATGACATAACGTCCAAATGGTTTCACGTCAGCTAGTAACGGCACTTTGGCACCAATGCGCTTAAAGTCGGCCAAAGTTAAATCAACGTTTGCTTCGTGGGCAATAGCTAGTAAATGCAAAACAGCATTTGTTGAACCGCCGAATGCCATCACAACAGCGATTGCGTTTTCTAAAGATTTCCTGGTAATGATGTCACGGGTAGTAATCCCCTGACGGATTAATTCCACAACTGCTTCACCTGATGCGATCGCGTAACTGTCACGGCGGCGGTCTACAGAAGGTGGCGCAGCTGAACCAGGAAGTGACATACCCATAGCTTCAGCAGCTGAAGCCATTGTGTTTGCGGTGTACATACCGCCACATGCACCTTCACCTGGGCAAATCGCTCGTTCAATTCGATCAACATCTTCTTCGCTCATCAGCCCTCGAGCGCAGGCACCAACAGCCTCAAACGCATCAATGATGGTCACATCGCGATTGCTGCCATCAGAAAGAGTTACATTTCCAGGAAGGATTGATCCTGCATAAACGAATACAGATGCAACATCCAATCTGGCTGCGGCCATCAACATACCTGGTAGCGATTTATCGCAACCAGCAAAATTAACCATTCCATCTAGGCGTTCAGCGTTCATTACTGTTTCAACTGAGTCAGCAATGATTTCTCGGCTAACTAATGAAAAGTGCATACCTTCGTGGCCCATTGAGATGCCATCAGAAACTGAAATGGTGCCAAACTGCATTGGAAAACCACCAGCTTTAAGCACACCCTCTTTAGAGGCTTTCGCTAAGCGGTCCAAAGACAAATTACATGGCGTAATTTCATTCCAAGAAGATGCGATACCAATTTGTGGTTTGGCAAAATCTTCATCGCCCATACCCACTGCTCGAAGCATTCCTCGAGCGGCAGCGCGCTCTAGACCATCGGTTACAACTTTGCTTCGCGGTTTCATTTCTGGCATGAATCAAATCTACCGCCTTGGCGAACTTACTTAGTAATCACACATTCAAGAGGCTTGCCACTTAGCCATAGGTCAAGCTGTGAATGAATGCGCTTAATTGCGCGGCGCTCAAAGATGTCTGTGTCCCCACCAAGGTGAGGTGTGATTAGACAATTTGGTGCTTGCCAAAGTGGATGGTCGACTGGCAATGGTTCAGGATCTGTCACATCAAGAGCAGCCATAATTTTGCCGGACTTCAGTGCTTCAATAAGTGCCTCTGTCACAACAACTGGGCCACGAGCAACGTTCACTAGGAGTGCCCCTGGCTTCATAAGGTCTAAGAAATTCTTGTCGACTAATCCACGAGTGCCTTCATTTAATGGCACGGTCAAAATAATTACATCTGCACTTGGAATGAGACTTGGTAATTCAGATATGGCCCGCACTTGATCTCTGGCGTGCGTGGCCACCGCGGTAACTTCACACTTGAATGGCAAAAGGCGACTTTCAGTTGCCTTACCTACGCCCCCATAGCCAATAAGCAAAACTTTTTTATCAGCTAGCGAGTGGCTGAAGCCGTGACCCCATTGACTAGTCGTTTGTAATTGAACTGATTTTGGAATTTCACGAAGCGAAGCAAGTATTAGGGCAAGTGCCATTTCAGAAGTACTGTCATCGTGAACACCAGCTGCATTACAAAGTGTCACGCCTTCTGGAATATGCGGAAGTACGTTGTCAAAACCAGCTGTTAGTAACTGAAATACCGAGCCAGGTTTTACATGTGAGAGTGCATATTTAGCTTCGTCCGGATTTGCTAAGTAAGGCAAAATTGTGAAATCTGATGAATTTAAAACATCATGAGGCAAAGTCATTGCATCTTCACTGAAAGTAATTTCAATGTCTGATGGGAAGGGGTAATCCTTAACTACCCATTCAGGCGCAATTATTTTGCGTGACATTATTGCTCTGAAACACCTAGGCGCTCAAACAACAGTTCCCGGACGCGAGCCGCATCTGCCTGTCCGCGAGTTGCCTTCATTACCGCGCCAACGACTGCCCCTGCTGCTTGAAGTTTGCCTGACTTAATTTTTTCGGCAACTTCTGGATCAGCTGCAAGGGCTGCATCAATAGCTTCAATTAGTGGGCCATCATCAGAAACAACAGCAAGACCACGCTTTGCTACGACAGCATCAACATCAGTTTCACCTGAAAGCAAGCCATCAATTACTTGGCGGGCTAATTTGTCGTTTAGTGATCCATTGGCAATCAGGGTTTCAATGCGAAGTAAGTGTGCTGGTGTGATTGAAAGTGAATCAAGTTCAACGCCTCGGTCATTTGCAATACGTGAAAGTTCGCCTGTCCACCACTTGCGCGCTGCAGTCTGGCTAACTCCAGCATTGATCGCTTCCAAAATAATTTCAAGAGCGCCAGCATTAATTACAGTCTGCATTTCAATTTCAGAAATACCCCACTCACCCATTAAGCG
>JBDLPR010000035.1:0-14189 GCA_039800985.1 Actinomycetota bacterium
GGTCGATTGTTGTGGGTTCGAATCCCACCAGAGGCGCTAGCAAGCGGAGAGGAGTCAGCGAGATATTTAGTTGGCTCCTCGCCCCACCTAAATAAACTTTTCTCCTGTTAATCGCTCATGAGCTTCAACATAGCGATCGCGTGTCTTTTCAATTACTTCATCTGGCAGTGCTGGCGGAGCATCACCTGAATTTTTATCCCATCCAGACTCACTTGATAGCAACCAATCTCGAACATATTGCTTATCGAATGATGGCTGAGCCTGGCCTGGCTTCCATTTGTCAGCTGGCCAGAACCGTGATGAGTCAGGAGTTAAAACTTCATCTGCAAGAACGATCTGATTTTTATGAGCGCCCTTTAGGCCAAGACCAAATTCAAACTTTGTGTCAGCCAAAATAATCCCGCGAGATTTAGCAATATTCAAAGCACGTTCATAAACAGCAAGCGTTAAACGACGAAGTTGCTGCGCTTCTTCCATACCAATTTTGATCATTACTTCATCAAAAGTTACATTTTCGTCATGATCGCCTAGAGCAGCCTTGGTTGCTGGGGTAAAAATTGGTTTTGGTAATTCTGATCCATCTTTTAGACCTGGTGGCAAACCATTACCACAAATCGAACCGGATTCTTTGTAGTCAGCTAATCCTGAACCCGTTAAGTATCCACGGGCAACACATTCAACTGGAAACATTTCTAAGTTTTCGCAATATGTTGCTCGGCCTTTAACTGCTTCAGGAACATTTGTCGAAATGATGTGATTGGGAACTATGTCATCAAGTTGGCTAAACCACCACAGTGACATCGCTGTCAGGATGCGACCTTTGTCTGGAATGGTGCTTGGCAATACCCAGTCAAAAGCTGAAATGCGATCACTTGCTACAAAAAGTAATCGACCATCTTCGGTTTTATAAAGATCGCGAACTTTTCCGGAGTAAATGTGCTTGAAGCTTGAATCTAATTGATAATCAACCGGATTGATTTTCACAGAATTGGCTCCGGGTGATAATTTGCAGCTTCAGGTGATGTGGCAACAATCTTGGAAACTTTTGCGGCGACTTCGGCGACTTGATTTTGAGCAGCACCAGTGAATTCAAGTGGCTCAGAGATTAATGTTTGAAGTTGATCTAGTGATAATCCAAGACGTGAGTCTGCGGCTAATCGAGTTAATACTTTGTTGCCATCGCTACCGTGTGCTCCGCGCATTTCTAGTGCTACTGCAACAGCATGTTCTTTAATTACTTCGTGTGCAACTTCGCGACCAACACCATTTCGAACTGCAGCCATCAAAATCTTTGTGGTTGCAAGGAAAGGTAAGTAGCGAGAAAGTTCACGTTCTATAACCGCTGGGAATGCACCGAATTCCTCAAGCACAGTTAAGAAAGTTTCAAATAGTCCATCGATTGCAAAGAATGAATCTGGCAGAGCCACCCGGCGAACAACTGAACAAAATACATCGCCTTCATTCCACTGATTACCAGATAATTCACCAGCCATTGATGCATAACCGCGCAAAATTACCGCAAAGCCATTGACGCGTTCACAAGAACGAGTGTTCATCTTGTGTGGCATAGCACTTGAACCAACTTGGCCTTCTTTAAAGCCTTCGGTTACCAATTCATGCCCGGCCATTAATCGGATAGTGGTGGCAAGAGAGCTTGGACCACTTGCTAGTTGGACTAAGGCAGTTAGAACTTCAAAATCAAGTGAACGTGGGTAAACCTGGCCAACACTTGTTAAGACATTGTTGAAGCCAAGATGCTGTGCAATTCGCTGTTCAAGCTCGACAAGTTTCTTAGAATCCCCGCCTAATAAATCAAGCATGTCTTGGGCTGTGCCAACTGGACCTTTGATGCCGCGTAATGGGTAGCGAACAAGCAAATCATCAAGTCTTGCGATCGCAATTAACAGTTCATCGGCGGCTGTTGCGAATCTCTTGCCAAGAGTTGTGGTTTGCGCAGCAACGTTATGACTACGTCCAGTTAGGGCAACATCTGAATATCTGAGCGCAAGTTCTGCCAATTTTGCAGCTGTTGCTACTGCCTTGATTCGAATGAAGTGAGCAGCTTCGGCAATTTGAAGTTGTTCAACATTCTCAGTTAAGTCCCGGCTAGTCATGCCTTTATGAATGTGTTCAAAACCAGCCAATTCGCAAAATTCTTCAATTCGCGCTTTGACATCATGGCGAGTCACTTTTTCGCGATTTGCGATGCTTGCTAAATCAACTTGGGCAACAACTTTTTCATAAGCACTAATGGCTTCTGCTGGAATGTCGATACCTAAATCTTTTTGTGCCTTTAATACTGCAATCCATAAATTACGTTCAAGTGTGATTTTGTTTTCAGGTGCCCAGATGTTGTTCATGCCAGTTGAGGCATAACGCGCAGCTAGAACATTTGGAATGTTTGGTTTGGTCATGGAACCTTTATCTCCCCTTGAGCTGCGGCTAGTGCGATATCTGTTCGGTGATGTTCACCAGCAAACTTAATTGTCTCAACTGCGGCGTATGCACGTCGACGCGCATCACCTAAATCATGGCCAATAGCGGTAACAGATAAAACTCGACCACCATGAACTACCAAAGTTCCAGTGTGATCAATAGCAGTTCCTGCGTGGTAAACCAAAGCACCTAAACCAGCAGCATCATCGATTCCAGATATTTGAGCGCCAGTTACAGGTGATTCTGGATAACCTTGCGCTGCCATAACTACTGTGACTGCAGACTCTGATTTCCATTTGAGTTCAGGCAATGAATTTAATTTCCCTGTTGCAGCAGCCATTAATAATTCACTTATGGGTGAATCAAGTCTGGCTAAAACTACTTGAGTTTCTGGGTCGCCAAACCTTGCATTAAATTCGATAACTTTTATGCCACGAGCTGTTAAAGCCAAGCCTGCATAAAGTAATCCAACAAATGGTGTTCCGCGCTTTGCCATTTCATAAATCATTGGCTGCAAAATATCGCGCTGAACATCGTTGACTAAATCTTTAGGTGCCCAAGGTAGTGGTGTGTAAGCGCCCATGCCACCAGTATTTGGTCCTTCATCATTGTTACCCACACGTTTGAAATCTTGGGCTGGTGAAAGTGGAACGATGGTTTTGCCATCAGAAATTCCAAACAAGCTAACTTCTGGGCCAGCTAAAAATTCTTCAATTACTACTGCCCCGCCATCACGGCTATCAATACAAGACATCGCATGGGCAAGTGCTTCGCTGCAATCATTGGTGACCACAACGCCTTTACCTGCAGCTAAACCATCGTCTTTAACAACGTAGGGTGCGCCAAATTTATCAAGTGCTGATTCTGCATCGTCAACTGTCACGCAAAGAACTGCCTGCGCCGTTGGTACATTTGCAGCTTGCATAACTTCTTTAGCAAAAGCTTTACTGCCCTCTAATTTCGCCGCAGCACTTGAGGGACCAAAAACAGCGAATCCATTTGCACGTAAGTCATCAGCTACGCCAACAACAAGTGGTGCTTCTGGACCGATGACAACTAAATCAGCTTTAACTTCTTTGGCAAGTGCAACTACTGCTTTTCCGTTGGTTGCATTTACTGGAATAGTTTTTGCAATTTGGGCGATACCTGGATTACCTGGAGCGCAAACAACAGTTACGCCAGAATCTTTGAGCAAAGTAGCTACGATTGCGTGTTCTCTCGCACCTTGACCGATAACGAGGATTAGCACTTTCCTAAGTTTATTCGCTAATCATGCTGATGAACAATTAAAGGCGCTGCGTATCAACGCAGCGCCTTTAATTTTAGGTTTATTTATCCTTCGTAGTACTTGCCAATTGCAGCAAATGCTTCATCCAAAATTGCTAGGCCTTCTTTGGCTTCAGTTTCTGAAACGTTGCAAGGTGGCACCACGTGAATGCGGTTGTAGTTAACAAATGGAAGCAGACCATTCTTTTTGCACGCTGCAACCAGATCAGCCATGGCTGGTGATGTTCCACCGTAAGGTGCGATCATTTCCTTGGTTTGGCGATTCTTGACTAAATCAACTGCCCAGAATGTTCCAAGTCCTCGAACTTCGCCAATTACTTGGTGACGTTCCTGAAGTTCGCGAAGGCCAGGACCGAGAACCTTTTCACCAATCATCTTGGCGTTTTCGACGGTTCCTTCTTCTTTCATGATGTCGATAGTTGCTGAAATAGATGCAGTTGCAAGTGGATGACCTGAGTAGGTTAAGCCACCTGGGAATACTCGATCATCAAAAGTTTTTGCAACATGATCGCCAATAACAACGCCACCAACTGGAACGTAACCGCTGTTTGATCCTTTTGCGAATACAAATAAATCTGGCTTCACTTTGTAATTATCAAATGCGAACCATTCACCGGTACGACCAAAGCCGGCCATAACTTCATCAAGTATTAACAAAATGCCATTGTCGTCACATAGTTTGCGAACACCAGCTAGGTAACCAGGTGGTGGTGCAAGAACACCTGCAGTACCAACAACGGTTTCCATCATGATCGCTGCAATAGTTCCTGGGCCTTCGTACTTAATAACTTCAGCAAGATGAGCTAATGCGCGCTCAGTTTCTTGTTGTTCGTTTTCTGCCCAAAAGCTTGAACGGTAAAGATGCGGACCGAAGAAATGAACATGGCCTGATGCATGTTCATTTGGCCAACGACGAGGATCACCAGTTGCAGTAATCGCAGTTGTGGTGTTGCCGTGGTAGCTACGGTAGAAAGTCATCACTTTGTGTTTGCCAGTGTGCAGACGAGCCATGCGAATTGCATTCTCAACTGCATCAGCGCCACCGTTTGTGAAGAAAACTTTGTTCATGCCTTCAGGAGCAAGATCTGCAATTTTCTTTGCAGCTTCGCCGCGAACATCATTTGCATGTTGTGGTGCGATCGTTGAAAGCTTTGCAGCCTGATCCTGAATCGCTTTAACCAACTTTGGATGCTGATGACCAATGTTTGTGTTAACTAACTGACTTGAAAAGTCGATATAACGTTTGCCGTCATAATCCCAAACGTAAGATCCTTCTGCTCCTTGAATAAGCATCGGGTTAAGTGTGCCCTGGGCACTCCATGAATGAAATACATGTTCGCGATCAAGTTTTAATACTTCTTGTCCACGTTTTGGATCAGCTTCAAACGCCATTGTTTCTCCTAGTCAGCGTGACTGATTGATATGTTACGCCTGGATTGTCAGACGATTTACTCGACCTCAACGCTTAAGTTAGGCCACCTTGATTCCACGATTGGCGCGGTTAATTTAGAAAGGCTTTGTTTCTGGTTTCCATTTGAATCGAAATTGTCTGGCGATAGCCATGCTTCAAATGCGCTCTTCGCTACTGGCCAATCGCGATCAAGGATTGCAAACCAAGCAGTGTCGCGGTTATGGCCTTTAACCATTGTTGCCTGGCGGAATAGACCTTCAAATGACATACCTAGTCTCATGGCTGCACTTACTGACGGTGCATTCAGCGCATTGCATTTCCATTCATATCGACGGTAACCAAGGTCGAATGCATGTTTCATCATTAAATACATCGACTCGGTTGCAATTGGTTTTTGCTGAATAACTGGCGAGAAAGTAATCCAGCCGACTTCGATTGAACCGGAATTTGGATCAATTCTTAAATAGGAAGCAACGCCAACAGCTTTGCCGGTTGCAGAATCGATAATTGCGTAAAAAAATGGATCTGCTTTGTGATGCGCGCCTTCAACCCAAGTGCGATATTCATCAAGAGATTTAAATGGACCTTGCGGCATGTAAGTCCAAAGGCGACCTTCAGTATCTAATGAATAAACATCCCAAAGATCACCAGCATGTTTATCTGCATCTAAAGATTCAAGATGACAGTACAGACCAATTAATTTAACTGACTCATCTGGCAAGCCCGGTTTAGTAAATGAACCAATCGGTTCACCTATTGAATTACCTAAATGATCTTTAACTGTTTTAATGCGCATGGAATAACGCTAGTGGATTAATTGCCTAGAAGATCGTGCAGGCTGATAGTTGCATCGCGATCTTGGCCAACACCAATTGCACTAATGCGCGTACCGCTAATTTCTTCAAGGTATTTAACATAAGCGCGGGCATTTGCTGGCAGATCTTCAATAGTGCGAGCACCACTGATGTCTTCCTTCCAGCCTGGAAGATTTTCATAAATTGGTTTTGCGTGATGGAACTCAGTTTGAGTCATTGGCAGTTCATCGCTGCGCTTGCCATCGATTTCATAAGCAACACACACTGGAATCTTGTCCCAACCAGTTAACACATCAAGCTTTGTTAAGAAAATATCGGTTAAACCATTAACTCTGGTTGCATAACGTGCGATCGGTGCATCAAACCAACCACAACGGCGTGGTCGACCAGTTGTTACACCACGTTCACCGCCGATGGTGCGAAGTTTTTCGCCATCTTCATCAAGAAGTTCTGTTGGGAATGGCCCTGAACCTACGCGGGTCGTGTAAGCCTTAAGGATTCCGATTACACCTGTGATCTTGGTTGGGCCGATACCTGAACCAGCACAGGCGCCACCCGCTGTTGGATTACTTGAAGTCACAAATGGATAAGTTCCATGGTCAACATCCAGAAGGGTTCCTTGACCACCTTCAAGAAGCACCACTTTGTTTTCATCTAGTGCTTTATTCAGTATTAACGCAGTGTCAGCAACATGTGGTCGCAAGCGCTCGGCATAGCCAAGAAGTTCGCCGACAACCTCATCAACTGAAATAGCTCTGCGATTGAAAACCTTAACCAAAGTTTGGTTTTTATTGGTTAATGCGCCTTCAACTTTTGCCCGCAAAATCTTTTCATCGAACAAGTCCTGAACACGAATACCCACGCGAGAAATCTTGTCTGCATAGGTCGGACCAATGCCTCGTCCGGTTGTGCCAATCTTTGAATTACCTAGGAAACGTTCGGTGACTTTATCTAAAGTCACGTGATAGGAGGTAATTAAATGTGCGTTGGCACTGATGATTAATTTCGAGGTATCAATTCCTTGGGATTCAAGACCTTCGATTTCTTTGAAAAGCACACCGGCATCAATAACAACCCCGTTACCAATGACTGGAGTAACTTCGGGAGTCAAAATGCCACTTGGCAATAAGTGAAGGGCGAACTTCTTATCGCCAATTACAACTGTGTGACCTGCGTTATTGCCACCTTGGTAGCGAACAACATAATCAACCCGGCCACCTAGTAAATCGGTGGCTTTACCTTTGCCTTCGTCACCCCACTGGGCGCCAACTAGCACTACGGCAGGCATGGCTCTCCTTTAATCTTCAAGGCAACTTATAAATAAGGTGCAGGTGTTGAGTTTAGCGGCAGGACTACTTGATTCGAGTACCAGTTGAGCGAAGATCTTCACATGCATGAACAACACGATTTGCCATTCCAGCTTCAGCCAACTTGCCATAAGCGCGTGGATCGTAAGCCTTCTTGTTACCAACTTCGCCATCAATCTTTAGCACGCCATCGTAATTTTTGAACATGTGATCAACGATTGGCCGAGTAAATGCGTACTGAGTATCTGTATCAATGTTCATCTTGATTACGCCGTAATCAAGAGCTTCACGGATTTCAGAAAGAAGTGAGCCTGAGCCGCCGTGGAATACAAGATCAAGTGGCTTGTCTTTAGTGTTGTACTTCTTTTGCACAGCGCCCTGTAGGTCTTTAAGAATTGACGGTGTTAGCACTACGTTGCCTGGCTTGTAAACACCGTGCACGTTACCAAAAGTAGCTGCAACTAAGTAGCGGCCGCGATCGCCAAGACCCAGCTTGTCAGCCATTGCTAACGCATCTTCTGGTGTTGAGAAAAGTTTTGCATCATGCTTTGCTTCGATGCCATCTTCTTCGCCGCCAACAACGCCAATTTCAATTTCTAGAATCGTTTTTGCTGCTGCACACTTATCAAGCATTTCATCTGCAATGTTTAGGTTTTCAGTTAGTGAAACTGCTGAGCCATCCCACATATGTGACTGGAATAGTGGTTCCTGTCCAGCCTTAACGCGATCTGCAGAAATCTGAACTAGCGGACGCATAAAGCCATCAAGTTTTTCAGCAGGGCAATGATCTGTATGTAGCGCAATATTTACGTTGTAACTTTTTGCAATTGAGTGAGTAAATTCTGCAAGTGCAGCTGCGCCAGCAACCATGTTCTTCACAGTTTGACCAGATGCGAATTCTGCGCCGCCCCAAGAAACTTGGACTATGCCATCTGATTCTGCTTCAGCAAAACCACGGATAGCCGCAACGATGCTTTGAGAAGATGTGCAGTTAATAGCTGGGTAAGCAAAAGCGCCAGCCTTTGCACGATCAAGCATTTCGTTATAAACATCTGGACTTGCAATAGGCATTTTTTGCTCCTAAAAATACGGTTTGTCGGGGGCCAATGGGCGCCGTTGCCCGCACACTTATTGTGCCATGGATAGGCTCGAGTAATGATTACGGTATTGCACTCAAGCTTTCAATCTGCAGGAATACTAGACCCGCAAGGATTACTTGAAGGCTTTGGCCCGTGGGCATTGGCTGCAGTCATTGCCATCATCTTTATTGAATGTGGCTTGCTTGTTGGATTAATCCTTCCAGGCGATTCACTTCTATTTATCACCGGCATGCTCATTGCTACAGGATTTATCGATATCAATCCAGTTTTGGCAATGTCACTAATCGCTGCTTCTGCAATTGTTGGAAATGTTGTCGGTTACTGGGTTGGTTTAAAAATAGGGCCAGCTTTATTTAGACGACCTGATTCAAAAATTTTCAAACAAGAATATGTGACTCGCACTCATGAATTCTTTGAAAAGTTTGGTCCTCGGGCACTGATTCTTGCGCGCTTCACTCCGATTGTTCGCACATTAATAACTGCTACGGCTGGCATTGCAAAAATGGATTTCCGAATTTTCAGCATTTATAGTGCAATCGGTGGCGTGCTTTGGGCGTTTTCGATGACCCTACTGGGCTACTACCTTGGAACAGTTTCATTTATCGCTGAAAATATTGAAACTTTAACAATTGCGATTGTTTTAATCAGTGTTGTTCCAATTATTTGGGAACTTCGCAAAGCAAAGAAAAACTAAAGGCCTAGATCTTTTAGATCGTAAGCGTAAAGGTACTTCAAACCTTTTTCTTCAACTGCAAGTGCGGCTGCGCGCTCAACAATGACAGCAACAGCAACGACTTCTGCCCCAGCTTCGCGCAACGCTTCTACGGCGGTTAGTACTGAGCCACCTGTTGTACTGGTGTCTTCAACAGCAAGCACCCGACGACCTTTAACATCTGGTCCTTCGATGCGGCGCTGTAATCCGTGCGCTTTTTCTGCTTTGCGAACAACGAATGCATCAAGTTTTCGTCCTTGGGCATGGGCTGCATGCATCATTGCTGTGGCAACTGGATCAGCACCTAAAGTCAATCCACCAACAGCATCAAAATTTAGATCTTTAGTTAGCTCAAGCATTACTTTGCCAACAAGCGGCGCAGCTTCTGAATCTAAAGTTACGCGGCGTAGATCAACGTAGTAGTCAGCTTCTTTGCCACTGGAAAGAGTTACTTTTCCATGAACGACTGCTTTATCTAGAATTTGTTGCTTCAATAAATCGCGATCTGACATGGGTCAAGCCTAGAGGGCATGGCAAAGTTAGAACATGGCGGTTGTGGCATTTCTTCCAACAGAAGATTCCCTAAACCCATTTGCCAATTCAATTGCACTAGCAACGTCACCTTTTGTCATTGAGCCGCCAAGCCTAGGTGCCAAATGGGTTTCACATGTGGCAGCTAAATTAGCCTCAACTGCTGAACCATTAGTTTTAGTTTTCAATGGTCCAACTTCTATTCATGCACCAGCAATTGGATTTAGTCGCAAATCATTGCGACGACCAGCAGTTGCTTATGTACTAGTCGATCCAGTCATGCCCCAAGTTGGCGGCGAATACGGCGACTGGCCAGATGCACCTGTAACGGTTGTTATTACCGATTCAGCAAGTGAATCGGCAAAAGAGGCGTCGATGCAATCCCGGCTACGTGGCTGGACTGTGACTAATGCACTTGATGCCGTTTTAAAGAATTATTAATTAAAGAATTCAAATAAAACTAACGTGACAAAACAGAAATAGTTCTAACTAATGGCCGTGGCAGATATTGAGCCACAATTCCAAGTGCTTTGTATTGCAATCCAGGAACACTTACTGGTTTGGCTTTAGCAAAATCTCGAAGTGCTTTTGCCACTACGGCATCAACATCGAGCCACATCCAACCAGGAATTGTGCTTGTTTCCATTTGTGCACGTTCATGAAATTCAGTTCTTGTATAACCTGGGCAAAGTGCCATTACGTGCACATTACTTCCACGTAACTGTGTAGCCAGTGCTTCGCTAAATGTAGTTACCCAAGATTTAGCTGCACTATAAGTTCCACTGCTTAACCATCCAGCAACTGAACTTACATTTATAACTCCACCACGGTTTCGCTTCACTTGCCCAGGAAGAGCGGCATGAGTTATTCGCATTACTGCGCCAACTAGCACATCAAGTAAATCTTGTTCTGCGCTTAAATCTCCGCCGATAAAAATCTGCTTGATTCCAAAGCCAGCATTGTTAACAACTAAATCAATATCTTCTGCAGCTGCTCGGCAAGAGACCTCACCTAGCTGCTTGGGATCGGATAAATCTGCAACCAAGACTTCAACATTGACATCAAAATCCGATCGAAGTTGACTGGCAAGTTCATTTAACCGATCTTGATTTCGAGCAACTAAAACTAAGTCATGATTCTTGCTGGCCAACTGAATCGCAAATGATTTACCAATGCCAGCTGTTGCGCCCGTTATTAATGCAGTGCTCACACAGGTAATTGTTTCAATTAACTGGCAGTAACACTAAGCGCATCGCCCGAAACATCAACTTTTACTTGATCACCATCGTTGATAGTTCCAGCAAGAATCGCCTTTGCTAGTTGATCACCAACAGCTGTTTGGACTAACCGGCGAAGTGGTCTGGCACCATAAATCGCATCAAATCCATTTAGCACTAACCAATCTTTTGCAGCTTGGCTAACTTCTAGAGTCATTCGCCTGTCATCTAAGCGCTTTTGGATAGCAGCAATCTGCAGGTCAACTATTGAAGTTAGCTGTTCTGTGCAAAGTGGCTCGAACATCACTATGTCATCAAGACGATTTAAAAACTCTGGCTTGAATGATGCTCGGACTATATCCATTACGCCATTTCGTTTTTGTTCATCACCTAAAGTCGGATCGATCAAAAATTGTGAACCAAGATTTGAAGTCAGAATCAAAATAACATTTCTGAAATCAACAGTTCTGCCTTGGCCATCAGTTAAACGTCCGTCATCAAATACCTGCAGCAAAATGTTGAAAACATCAGGGTGGGCTTTTTCGACTTCATCAAGTAGCACGACGCTATATGGTCTGCGTCGAACTGCTTCAGTTAATTGACCGCCTTCTTCATAGCCAACATATCCAGGAGGGGCGCCAACTAAGCGAGAAACAGAGTGCTTTTCACCATATTCACTCATGTCGATTCGAACCATTGCCCGATCATCATCGAATAAGAATTCAGCTAGTGCTTTTGCCATTTCAGTTTTGCCAACACCAGTTGGTCCAAGGAATAAAAATGAACCAGTTGGTCGATTTGGATCTGAAATACCAGCTCGTGATCTGCGAACCGCATCAGCAACTGCAGTTACTGCTCGGTCTTGGCCGATAACTCGAGTGGAAATCAACTCTTCCATATGAAGTAGTTTTTGAGTTTCGCCTTCGAGTAATCGTCCGGCTGGAATACCAGTCCAAGCCGCAACTACTTCAGCAACATCATCAGCTGTTACTTCTTCTTTAACCATTGCAGAACGTGCATTTGCTTGGGCGTTAACTGTTTCAAGTTCAGCTTCAAGTTCAGGTAATTCTGCATATTGAATACGACTTGCCCGCTCTAGGTCGCCATCACGTAATGCGCGATCTGCTTCGCTGCGCAATTCATCAATGCGAACTTTGATTTCACCAACACGATCCAAACCAGCTTTTTCTTGATCCCAGCGGGCACGCAGACTTCTTAATTCCTCATCTTTATTGGCAAGGTCTTCCCGAAGTTTTCCTAGTCGATCAATGGATGCATCATCTGTTGATTTCGCCAGTGCTAGTTCTTCCATTCGAAAACGATCAACCTGGCGTTGTAATTGATCAATTTCTTCAGGCGAACTATCAATTTCCATACGCAATCTTGAAGCTGATTCATCAACTAAGTCGATCGCTTTGTCTGGCAAAAAACGTGAGGTGATGTATCGATCAGAAAGTGTTGCTGCGGCAACAAGGGCTGAGTCAGCAATGTTCACCTTGTGGTGTGATTCATACTTTTCTTTTAAGCCACGAAGAATTGTAATTGTGACTTCAACACTTGGTTCGCCTACCAATACTTGTTGGAAACGACGTTCAAGTGCTGGATCTTTTTCAATGTATTCGCGGTATTCATCAAGTGTGGTTGCGCCAACTAAACGTAATTCGCCACGAGCAAGCATTGGCTTAAGCATGTTGCCAGCATCCATTGCAGAATCACCGGTTGCACCTGCACCAACAACTGTGTGAAGTTCATCAATGAAAGTAATTATTTGGCCTTCACTATTCTTGATTTCTTCAAGCACAGCTTTTAAACGCTCTTCAAATTCACCACGGTATTTCGCGCCCGCTACCATCGCACCTAAATCAAGAGCGATCAGGCGTTTGCCTCTAAGTGATTCGGGAACATCTCCAGCAATAATGCGCTGTGCTAAACCTTCAACGACTGCTGTTTTACCAACACCGGGTTCACCAATTAATACTGGGTTATTTTTCGTGCGACGAGAAAGCACTTGAACCACGCGTCGAATTTCACTGTCGCGTCCAATTACTGGATCAAGTTTTCCTTCACGAGCACGAGCAGTTAAATCGTTGCCGTATTTTTCTAATGCTTGGAAAGTTCCTTCAGGATCACTGCTGGTTACTCGCCGGCCACCATGCAAAGTATCGATAGCGGTGTGAAGTGCATCAGCGGTTGCCCCGGATTGTTTAAGTAAACCGGCAACATTTCCACCATGTTTGGCTAAGCCAACAAGCAAATGTTCGGTTGAAATGTATTCATCGCCACGAGCTTTGGCTAAGTCTTTGGCTTCATTAATTACTCGAAATGCGCTTTGTGAAAATGATGGTTGAGAAACACTTTGACCAGTGGCTCCTGGGAGCGCGTCAACTAATTGCCTTGCACTATTTAATACAGCACCTTTGTCAGCTTTAACCGCATCAAGCAATGCGCCAGCGATGCCATCTGTCTGTTCAAGTAGTGCTACAAGTAAATGTGCAGGTTCAACTGCTGGATTACCCTTTACTGTTGCAGCAGTTGCCGCTTGTTGAATCGCTTCTTGTGATTTTGTTGTGTAGTTTTCGTTCATTTTTTCCTTAGCCCGAGTGCTTTGGATTACGCCCTACGTTGAGGGCGCCACACTACGAGCGCTGTTGACGGACCATCGACTGCAGCGCGCAGCGCAGCCAATTCCCGTAACGTGGCTTCGAGTTGTTCCTCTAAAGCCAAAATTCGAATAATTCCTGAAAGTGTCACACCTTCAGCAGAAAGTCTGGCTACTTCACGTAGTCGACCAATATCTTTTAGCGAATAAAGCCGATTGTGTCCGATTGTTCGCTGTGGCGAAACTAAACCAAGTCGGTCATATTGCCGAAGAGTTTGTGGATGTAATCCGGCAAGCTGAGCAGCTACTGAAATTACATACAACGGAACATCGTCATTTAATTCATAGCTATCCACGCTTGCCTCCCTTCGACTTACTTAAACCATTTACTTTGTCCATTAATTCCGCACGCGGATCAATTTCAGAAGTTGCTGATGCAAACAAATTAAGTGCACGTTTAGCATCTTCTGAAATTTCATTTGGCACTGCGATATCAACTGTGACGATTAAGTCGCCTTCAGTGCCTTGTGCTTTTTGAACACCTTTGCCACGGGCACGGAATTTACTTCCAGATTTTGTGCCAGCTGGAATGCGAATAGTTACTGGCGTTCCATCAAGTACTGGAACTTTAATGTCAGCACCATTTACTGCTTCATCAAACTTGATTGGAACGGTGATTGTTAAGTTGTCCCCGTCTCTACCAAAGACTTCGTGCGGTGTCACAGTTACGTTGATGAAAAGGTCACCTGCTGGCGCGCCTTGATCCCCAGCTCC
>JBDLPR010000036.1:0-6931 GCA_039800985.1 Actinomycetota bacterium
CGTGGTTTTCCGTATTGACCAGCAATACGACCAATTTTCACAACTGGAAGTGACGCTCCGTAAGTTAAAACGATCGCCATCTGCAGAACGGTTTTTAATCGGGCGCGAATTGAATCTGCAGTGTTTGCAACAAATGTTTCAGCACAGTCCCCACCCATCAGCACAAAAGCTTCGCCGCGCTCAGCTTGGGCTAACCGTTGAGTTAATTCATCGCACTCACCAGCAAAAACAAGAGGTGGCAATGATTCTAGGATCGCTTGTGCTTGGCTCAAGGCAGCAGCATCTGGCCATTCAGGCTGTTGCGCTGCTGGCAGTAATGGCCAAGTAATCGAAGACACCCGTCTAGGTTAGTCGGGCAAAGCGTGTATTACTAAATCGAAAGTTGCCCCTTAGATAGATTTGGGTTATGGCTATTCGTAAAGTTGCACTTCTCACCGCTGGCGGTCTTGCCCCATGTTTATCTTCAGCGATCGGATTTTTAATCGAGCGATATTCCGAAGTTGCCCCAGATGTTGAGATCATCGCCTACCGCAATGGCTACCACGGGTTATTAAAAGGTGAATCAATCAAGATCACACCTGAAATCAGAGCTAAAGCCCATTTGCTACATGAATTAGGCGGTAGCCCAATTGGCAATAGCCGGGTGAAATTAACTAACGTTGCAGATTGCGTTAAACGCGGACTAGTTAAAGAAGGGCAAGATCCACAGCAAGTTGCCGCAGACCAACTTGTAAAAGACGGTGTTGATGTCCTGCACACCATCGGTGGCGATGACACAAATACGGCCGCTGCCGATTTAGCGGCTTTCCTAGCCAAAAATAATTACGGTCTTGGCGTGGTTGGTCTACCAAAAACTATTGATAACGACATTTATCCAATCGCCCAATCACTAGGCGCCTGGACTGCAGCTGATGAAGGTGCCCAGTACTTTTCAAACGTTGTTTCCGAGCACACTTCTAACCCAAAGATGCTGATTGTGCACGAAGTAATGGGGCGCCATTGTGGTTGGCTAACTGCAGCAACCGCGATTTCCTACCGCCAATTACTTGATGAACAAGAATGGCTAAGTTCATTTGGCGCTGATCGCATTAACCGAGAAATCCATGCGGTTTATGTTCCAGAACTTGAAATCGACATTGAAAATGAAGCTAAGCGTTTATCTGAAGTTATGAACAGTATTGGCAACGTCAACATCTTTTTATCTGAAGGCGCTGGCGTTGATGCAATCGTTGAGGAAATGCGAAGCCGCGGTGAAGAAATCCCACTTGATCCATTTGGCCATGTGAAAATTGATCGAATTAATCCAGGTGCTTGGTTTGCCGCCCAATTTGCTCCGATGATTGGTGCAGAAAAAGTACTTGTGCAAAAGAGTGGGTACTACGCTCGCTCGGCCCCTGCCAATGAGCGCGACCAGCAATTAATTCATGACTGCGCAACGGTCGCAGTTGAAGCTGCGCTTAATGGCATTAGCGGATTAGTTGGCATGGATGAAAATGCCGATAACAACATCAGGGCTTGTGAATTTGAACGAGTTGCTGGAGCAAAACCTTTTGATACAAATCAAAAGTGGTTTGATGAATTACTTGCAGACTTAAAGCAGCCTAAAGGTAAGCCGGTTTCCCACTAACGTTTACGGCTGGCGTACTTATCGACGTACTCTTGGCCGCCAAGTTCCATCAACTTATACATAATTTCATCGGTGATGGTACGAAGAACGAAACGGTCATCTTCCATTCCGTAGTAGCGCGAGAAATCTAATGCTTTGCCAATTCGAATACCAACATCAACGTTAAAGTTTGGTCGGCTTCGACCAATCGGTTGAACTTTGTCTGTATTAATCATTGCAACTGGAACAACTGGGACCCGGGCTTCAAGTGCCATGCGGGCAACACCTGTCTTACCTCGGTACAGACGACCGTCAGGTGATCTTGTTCCTTCCGGGTAGATGCCAAGCAGGTGACCTTCGTTTAATAACCGAACGCCAGTTGCGATTGCATCGGTTGCAGCATTGCCACCGGTTCGATCAACTGGAACTTGTCCGGCCCCGCGGAAAAATGCAGCTATCGCCTTGCCCTTGATGCCAGTTCCCATGAAGTATTCAGCTTTAGCCATGAAAGTGATTTTTCGCGGAACGGCAATTGGCAAAAAGATTGAATCTGAAAATGAAAGGTGGTTACTAGCAATCAGTGCTGCGCCATCTTCGGGAATGTTTTCCAGGCCTTCAACCCAAGGGTGAAATGTGATGTCTAAAGCGGGGCCAATTGCCACGTTCTTTAAGAACTTATAGAACTTATCGCTTTCCGACACATGAATAACGGTAGTGAATTTATGGCAGATTGGGCAATTGGGCCACCCTATTGGCAGAAATATCCGCCCACCTTCGGTAACCTCACCCGTAATACCTAATTTAAGCAAGGCTTTCGAAAGGTTA
Organism: Actinomycetota bacterium; assembly: GCA_039800985.1. Taxonomy (GTDB): domain Bacteria; phylum Actinomycetota; class Actinomycetes; order S36-B12; family UBA5976; genus UBA5976. The sequence continues at coordinate 2,432 of JBDLPR010000036.1, forward strand.
ATTGGATATGCGTGAAATGCATGTACCCGCGTTAGTTGCTCCACCTACATCAGGAAATATCACTGACATTGTTGAACTCAATGCCAACACATATCCAAACCATGCATTGGCAAGCATTCCTGAGGGAACAGAATGGAAACTCGTATCGTCTGTTGAATTTAAATCTTTAGTAAAGAGTGTGGCTAAAGGTTTAATTGCAGACGGAATTCAAACTGGTGACCGCGTAGCGATTTTTGCCCGCACTCGTTATGAATGGACAGTTGCCGATTTTGCAATCTGGTATGCCGGAGGTATCCCAGTTCCAATTTATGAAACATCCTCACCAGAACAAGTTAAATGGATTATGTCGGATTCAAATGTGGTTGCCACATTCTTTGAAGCCAGTCGAACTACACATGCTTACAAGGAAATTGCCAGCTTTGTTCCACAAATGACCCGCAGCTACATCTTTGCCGAAAATGCATTTACGGAATTAACAGCTAAAGGTGCACATATCTCTGATGACGATTTAGAACAACGTCGTAAACATGCCAAGCCAGAAGATGTAGCCACAATTATTTACACCAGTGGAACTACCGGTCTTCCAAAAGGTTGTGTGCTTACCCACTCAAATCTGATCAGTGAAATCGACAACTTAGTCGAAGGTATTCCAGAAATTTTCAAAGCCGATCAAGCATCAACTTTGATCTTCCTGCCACTTGCACACGTATTTGGTCGATTGATTCAGCTAGCAATGGTTCGTGGACAAGTCACAATCGGTCACTGCCCTAATCCAGCATCACTACTTCGTGATCTTGAATCGTTTAAACCAAGTTTCTTATTGGCTGTTCCACGCGTATTTGAAAAAGTATTCAATGGCGCAAGTGCTAAAGCCCATGCTGCTAGTCCGGTTAAAGGCAAGATCTTTGACGCAGCTGCTAAAACAGCAATTGCTTACAGCCAAGCCTTAGATCATGGCAGACCAAATCCGGCACTAGCTGCAAAGCACAAACTGTTTGATGTTTTGGTTTACTCAAAACTTCGCGCTGCAATGGGTGGTCGCGTAACTCACGCGATTTCAGGTGGCGCATCCCTTGGTTCAAGACTTGGCCACTTCTACCGTGGCCTTGGACTGGTTGTGCTTGAAGGTTATGGATTAACTGAAACTACAGCTGGTGCCACACTGAACATTCCAACTGCATTAAAGATTGGCAGCGTTGGTAAACCAGTGTTCGGTACATCAATCAAGATCGCTGATGATGGCGAAGTACTAATTAATGGTCCACACGTATTCCAGGGTTACTGGAATAACGAGATTGCAACCAATGAAGCATTTACTGCAGATGGCTGGTTCCACTCAGGTGACATTGGCGAAATTGATGAAGATGGATTCCTTCGAATCACTGGTCGCAAAAAAGAAATTTTGGTCACCGCCGGTGGCAAGAACGTAGCACCAGCAGTTCTAGAGGACCGTCTACGTGCTCACCCAATTATTAGTCAATGTGTCGTCGTTGGTGACGGTCAAGCTTTTATTGGCGCCCTGATCACACTCGACCAGGAAGCGTTGCCTGGAATTTTGGCGGCAAATGGAATCGATGAAAAACCAATTGAAGAATTGGCTAAAGATCCGAAAGTTCGCGCCATTGTTCAAACTGCAGTTAACACCGCAAATGAAATTGTTTCCATCTCTGAAGCGATTAAAAAGTTCACAATTTTGCCTACTGATCTAACAATCGAAAACGGATACTTAACTCCTAAGATGAGTATTCGTCGCCATGTTGTTACTTCAGATTTTGCTAGCGAAATTGAAGAGCTCTACCGCTAGGAATTTGTGCAGTTAAAAACTCCAGGGCTAATTACCACTTGGCTAATTTCCCGAATCTGGATTTTATTAAGCGGCTTTGGCTACCTGTTATACCCAGATGGTGAAGGACTATTTGCTGATGTCCAGCTATACGACTGGTGGGCTGGAAACATGCAAAATGGCCACTTCCCAATTAACGATGACATGTGGCAATACCCACCACTTGCTGCATTAGTTTTCCTTCTTGGCTATTTAATTGCACCGGCAACAGTTGGATTTGTTTTTCTAGCTCTTGCTATTGATGCTTTGCTTTTTTATTTTTTGCTCGAAGCAGGACTTGAAAACAAAAAGAAAAACTATTTACCTGCAACCATTTGGGCTAGCGCTGGAGTACTGGTTGGACCAATAATGCTGGGAAGGTTTGATGTATTCCCTACTTTTTTTGCAGTCTTGGCTTTGATATTTATTGCAAAACCAAGTTCATTTGGCATAAATATTGCATTTGGAGCACTCTTAAAAGTTTGGCCAGTACTTTTATTTCTAGGAATTCCTCGAGATAAATTCAAAAGTAATTTCGTTTGGTTTTTAGCAACATTCCTTTCATTCAGTATTTTGTTAACAATGTGGTGGCCAAATAGTTTTTCATTTCTAATCGGCCAAAAATCTCGCGGACTTCAGATCGAATCAGTTGGCGCGCTACCCTTCATGATTTGGCACTTATTCGATATCGACATGCCAATTGAATTTAGATATGGCGCAGTGGAAGTTGTCGCGCCTGGAGTGAATTTAGTTTCAGCCATAATTACAATCGCTGGGCTGCTTTTAATTGGCCAAGTAGCGCTATGGCAATTCCAAAATCGCCTTTCAAATGTTGGTGTTGCTGATATTGGAATTTATGTTGTTGCCGCATCAATGGTCACCAGTCGAGTGCTCTCGCCACAATACATAATTTGGCTTTTTGGGCTATTGGCAGTTTGTGCACTTAACCCAGCCAAGAACTTCATGAAAATCTTTGGGTTAATTGCCACAAGTGCATTCTTAGGCCAATTGATTTACCCGATTTTGTATGCCGGTTACATGGGCGGCCAAATAGTTCCACTTCTTGTTCAGATTTTAAGGATTATTACTTTGCTGTGGGCTACCTATTTAATGTGGTCAAACATTAAATCAAAACTAACTCCGGCAAATTAAATATCTGGATCGATTTGATCAATTAGTTTTTGCAATCTGGAATACGGCTTATCCCAGGTCCAGTTATCCAAGATCCATTGGCGACCAAATTCACCCATTTCTTTTCGCATTTGTTCATTAGCGAAAAGAAATTCGATTTTATTAACTAATGCCTCTTGGTCAGTTCCGCTAACAACAAATCCTGACTTGCCCTCAGCTACGGCTTCAGGTGCGCCTCCTGAATCACCTGCAATAACTGGCAGCCCAGTTGCACTTGCCTCTAAATAAACAATGCCAAGGCCTTCAACGTCCCAGCCAGCTTTTCGCGTGCGACAAGGCATGGCAAAAACATCTCCTGCTCCATACCAAGCAGGCAGTTCTAGATACGGAACTTTTCCAGTTAAGTAAACATCTAACTCAAGATCTAACTTTGTGATCAATTTTTCTAGATTATTTCGGTAGCTGCCTTCACCAACAATTAGAAGTGCAATTCCTGGAATATGCTGCTTAAGCTCTGGCATTGCTTTAATTAATTCATCGTGACCTTTTCTGGCCATCAGTCGTGAAACGCTGACAATTGTTGGTCTGTTGGCAAAGCCAACTTTTTCACGCAGCCTGCTTCCTTCAATTTGATTACCCGGATTAAAAAATTGTGGATCAACTGCTGGCAAAAGCTGTCTCATGCTTGCTACTGCCTTACCTGATAACCCTTTGCTGATTTCTTGCTTGGTGTATTGGGTTAAGTAAGTGAGCACATCAACGTCATTGCCAATTTTCTTAAGTGCCTGCTTTGTCCCAGGTGTTTTTGCCCAACCAGCTTCATGTCCATGGGTAAAAGCAATTATCTGCTTGACACCTAAAGTGCGAAGTGGTTTTGCCAGAAGTGCAAGCGGAGCTGCAGCACCAAAGATTACAGTTTTAACATTTTTAGCCACGATAATTTTTCGGGCAAGAGAAAGTGTTTCAGGAGTTGGCAGTAACACCTTTGTGTCTGCACGAACAACTTCAAAGTCATGGCTTTGATCAAATTGCTTGGCGCCTTCCCAGGTAGATGAAAGTACAGTCACATCACTACTTGGAAACTGTCGCACTAATTCATAAACAAATGTTTGAATGCCACCAGGTCTTGGTGGAAAGTCATTTGTAATAAATAAGGTGTGACTCACCTGTATTACGTTACTGGCAAGCCACCGCTTTACCGTTGCCCTTACCTTCGTCGTTGCCTTCACCCTTTATTAATCGAAGTGGGGCGACAATTCCGGCGTCGGCTAAGACACTTAATGCGTCCCTGTGGTTTTCAAGTGAAGTTGGTTCTGGACCAAGCAGCATAGAAACTACGCAGTCATCACAGGCGATCTCGCGCATGATGCAGCTATTGCAATCAATCAACATATTTTTAAATTAGCCATACCCACTGACAAGAAATCAAGGGCAAAAACCAGCAGAATTGCTGCAATTTACTTGGGTTTAGTTTGCCTCAAGGGCAAAGCGTTGGCTTACAGATACCCAAACATCAAGCACAGATTCTGCAGCCCCACTATCAAGGG
>JBDLPR010000037.1:0-8168 GCA_039800985.1 Actinomycetota bacterium
GTCAGCGTCGATCGCGCTATCAATCGTCTTTTGAACATCTTCAGTGCTTGGCCAAATGTCTTTAAGGAATACGGGATTACCCTCTTGGTCATCACCTAGTGGATCATGCAGCAGATCTACATCCATTGAACCTGCGATTGCATAGGCAACAACAAGTGGCGGTGAAGCCAAGTAATTCATCTTCACATCTGGGTTGATGCGTCCTTCAAAGTTTCGGTTACCAGAAAGCACAGCAGCTGCAGCTAAATCATTTGATTGAATTGCTGCGCTGATTTCTGGTTCTAGTGGGCCTGAGTTACCAATACAAGTGGTGCAGCCATAACCAACAAGGTTGAAACCAAGTTTGTCTAGGTAAGGAGTTAAACCTGACTTGTTGTAGTAATCAGTAACCACCTGTGATCCTGGAGCAAGTGTCGTCTTAACCCATGGCTTTCGGCTCAAACCCTTTTCGACTGCATTTTTAGCAAGTAAACCTGCTGCCAACATCACAGATGGGTTTGAAGTATTCGTACAAGATGTGATCGCAGCAATTACAACTGAACCATTTCCAATCTGGAAGTTCTGACCAGCTAATGAAACATCAGCTGTCTTATCAAAATCATCGGTATAAGTAGGAAGCGCTTCTTCAAAAGCTTTTGCAGCCTTTGAAAGTTCGATTCGATCTTGCGGACGTTTTGGTCCAGCAATTGACGGAACGATTGCGCCTAGATCAAGTTCGATGTATTCGCTGTACTTAGGTTCAACACTTGGGTTATGCCATAGTCCTTGAGCTTTTGCGTAATCTCTCACAAGCGCAATCTGAGATTCTGGGCGTCCGGTTAAGCGAAGATAGTTAAGAGTTTCATCGTCAATTGGGAATACTGCAGCAGTTGAACCATATTCAGGGCTCATGTTGCCGATCGTCGCGCGATTAGCAAGTGAAACTGCGCTTACGCCCTGCCCGTAGAATTCAACGAACTTCCCAACGACACCGTGCTTACGCAGCATTGCTGTGATTGTTAGAACTAAGTCAGTTGCAGTTGTTCCTGCAGGCATCGAGCCATGAAGTTTGAAACCAACAACACGTGGAATCAGCATCGATACTGGTTGGCCAAGCATCGCAGCTTCTGCTTCGATGCCACCAACACCCCAACCAAGAACACCTAAGCCATTAACCATGGTTGTGTGTGAGTCAGTACCAACACAAGTATCTGGATAAGCCTGACCATTTCGAACCATTACAACGCGAGCTAAAGCTTCAATGTTTACCTGATGCACAATGCCAGTGCCTGGTGGCACAACTTTGAAATCGGTAAATGCATCTTGGCCCCAACGCAAGAATTGGTAACGTTCGCCATTTCGCTGGTATTCAAGTTCAACGTTTGCTTCTGCCGCATCTTCACGGCCAAAGAAATCAGCAATAACTGAGTGGTCAATTACAAGTTCAGCAGGAGCCAGCGGATTAATCCGCTTTGGATCACCACCAAGAGATGTGAAAGCTTCACGCATTGTGGCTAAGTCAACGATGCAAGGAACGCCAGTGAAATCTTGCATGATTACACGAGCTGGCGTGAATTGAATTTCATCAGTTGGCTCAGCACTGGCATCCCAGTTAGCAAGTGCTTCAATTTGTTTGGCAGTTACGTTTGCACCATCTTCAGTACGAAGTAAATTTTCTAGCAATACTTTATGGGTATAAGGCAGTTTTTCAGTTCCCTTAAGCGCATCAAGTCTAAAAATTTCAACTTCAGTTGAACCAGATTTAAATGTTGATTTTGCGTTAAACGAATTGAGACTGCTCATCGCGCTCCTAAAAGTATCTTGATATCAAGATACTTTATTAGTCCGAGCAATTTCTACTTGACCCACTATTTCTTAACGAAAGTGGCAATACATTCCACGTGGGAAGTCTGAGGGAATGCGTCGTAGCCAACTAGCTGTTCAATCTGCCAACCATGACTAGCCAGATACCCAGTGTCTCGGCCAAGGGCAGATGGATCACAAGCTACATAAACAATCTTTCGTTTAGCAATTTCTGCGATCTTTTCACTTACCTCTGCCCCAGCCCCAGTGCGAGGTGGATCAAGAATTACAACATCAAAATCTTCATCATTGACTACAAGCCATTTAGCAACATCTGAAGTTATTAAATCCAAATTAGCTAAATCGCTACAAGATCTTCTGGCATCGCGAACTGCATCGATCGAACTCTCGACTGCAACTACTAATCCGTTATCGCCAACATCTTTTGATAAACAGGCTGCAAACAACCCCGCACCTGAATAAAGATCAAGTAACCGATCACCTGATTTAAGTCCGGCAAGTTTGCGAACTGTTGTAACGAACGCAGTTGGCGCATCTTTATGAACTTGCCAAAATGAGCCAGCATGAATTCGCCATGACCTATCTTCAACAACCTCATCAAGCCACGGTCCACCATTTTGGTCTACTAAAACCAACTGACCGGTTGAACTCTGTGCCGTAGCAATTTCTGCTGAGCCCAATTTCAAAGCTGACTGTGCAAGTTCAACTGAACCATCGGCTGCAATTAAACAGTCATCAATTTCAATCACCGAGTGAGATCTTGGAAGGCGCATTCCTATTGAATAGTTTGCGATGTTTGCATAGCGATTTCGGGTGCGCCAACGAAGCCCCGTTTCATTATGACTAAGTGCACTAACTTTAAATTCGCTTATTGGCTTACCATTAACAGTTTGCACATCGCCTAAATGCATCAATTGTTCAATGACTACTGCACTTTTTAAATCTCTTTGGTATTCCAAATTTGCATGCTGCCAATCACATCCGCCACAAACATTTGCATAACTACAGGCAGGCTCGACTCGGTTGCCACTTGGTTCAATTATTTGCGTAGCTGTTGCGCGCAGATAACGCTTATTTATTTCAGTTACTTCAGCTGTTACCAGTTCACCAGGCAAACTATTTCGAACAAATACTGCTTGGCCATTATGTCGACCGACACAAAACCCTCCATTGGCAACTTTGTCGATGCGCAGAGTTATTAGTTCACCAAGATCCACTTGGTCAGATTTTTCGGCCATGGGTTTTAGCTATTTGACCTTGGCTCGCCACGACGAACATATCCAGGGGCGTTCTCGTGTTCATCTAAATCAACTCGCTCACTAGATTCAAGCTGCCACGGAACTGAAACAACCATCACACCTGGAGTGAATAGCAATCTGCCTTTAAGGCGCAGCGCACTCTGGTTGTGAAGTAATTGCTCCCACCAACGACCAACAACATACTCGGGAATGTAAATAGTGATTAGATCGCGAGAACTCTTTCGGGCAATTGAGCGCACGTATTCCAGAATTGGCCTGGTGATTTCACGATATGGCGAATGTAAAACAGTCAGAGTTACCGGAATTTCTCGCCGATTCCATTCATTTGTGAATAAATCGGTTTCTTCTTGATCAACGGCAACTGTTACCGCTTCAAGTGTGGTTGGCCTCGTTGCTCTTGCATAAGCCAGAGCTCGAAGAGTTGGTTTGTGAATTTTTGAAACCAAAACGATGGCATGGACCCTAGAAGGCAAGGTAACTGGTTCGTCTTCACTTACCTTTAATTCAGCTGAAACACGGTCATAGTGCTTTTTAATGGATCGCATTGTTGCGTAAATAACCGACATTGCAACACAAGCGATCCACGCGCCAATCGCAAATTTAGTTATCAGAACAATGATTAATACTGTGCCAGTCATGGCAAAGCCAACAGTATTTATTACTCGACTTCGCTTCATAGCAACATGCAGCGCTTCATCTGGTTCATTGGCAATATTTCGCGTCCAGTGGCGCATCATGCCTAATTGGCTCACTGTAAAAGAGACGAATACACCAACGGTGTAAAGCGGGATTAGCGAGGTAACCTCTGCTTCATATGCATAAACCAATAACATTGCCATTGCTGCAAGTGCAACGATCCCATTACTGTATGCCAAGCGATCACCGCGAGTGTGCAGCTGACGAGGCAAGAAACCATCACGAGCAAGAATTGAACTGAGAACTGGGAAACCATTGAATGCAGTGTTCGCTGCTAACACCAAAATTAAAGCAGTTACAAGTGCAACAAAACTAGCCATAATGGGGAAATTGCTAAATACAGCGTTAGCTACCTGAGCGATTACAGTCTTTTGTTGAGCGCCCTCTGGCATTCCCTTTATGAATTCATCTCCATGAACAACGTGCACTTGAGTGATATTTGCCAGAACGGTTACCCCAATAAACATCGTTAAGGCGATCGCGCCAAGCATCGCAAGTGTCGTAGCAGCATTTTTACTTTTTGGTGGACGAAAAGCTGGAACGCCATTACTAATCGCCTCAACACCGGTAAGCGCTGTGCAGCCAGAAGTGAATGCACGAAGACACAAAAATGCAAGGGCCAGGCCAGTGAAGTTACCTTGCGGAAGAATTTCCCAACTAGCACTTTCTGCTAGCAATACTTCGCCATTAGCGATTCGTCCGGCAGCCCAAATGAACATTGAGATGATCGCAATCATGAATGCATAAGTTGGAATGGCAAATAATGTTCCAGATTCTTTTACGCCACGTAGATTCAAAATCGTGATGATGGCAATAAAGCTAATAGCTAAGCCAACTTTATGATCATGAAGAGCTGTAAAACTTGAACTCAAATTGTCAACAGCTGCTGAAATCGAAACTGCAACAGTCAAGACGTAGTCAACCAATAAGGCACTTGCAACAGTTACGCCAGCTTTGGGCCCTAAATTAACTGTTGCAACTTCGTAGTCGCCACCGCCACTTGGATATGCATGCACATTTTGACGGTAAGACATCACCACTACAACCATTACCAGGGCAACGCCCATGGCCGCATACAAAGATGCATAAAAAAGCGCAATGCCACCAAGGGCAAGGACTAGCAAAATTTCTTGAGTGGCATACGCAACACTTGAAAGTGCATCTGATGCGAAAACTGGAAGGGCGATTCTCTTTGAAAGTAGGGTCTCACCTAGCTTCTCACTAGCAAGAGCTCGACCAAAAACAAGTCGCTTTGCGGTGTTAGACAGTTGCGCCACAAGGAGAGCCTACGCCTTTAGAGCCTCAATAATTTATTGCCTAGGCCAGAAAATAATTAGAAGTCTGCTTATTATGCGTGTAGTTTTATGACGTGCACATAGTGATTCTTGGTTGCGGTCGCGTTGGTTCGATGCTTGCTGCTGAATTAGAGAGTTCAGGTCATTCAGTTGCGGTAATTGACCAGGAAGCTTCAGCCTTTAAGCGTCTTTCTAAAGATTTCAAAGGTTCAACAATTACTGGAATCGGCTTTGACCGCGACCGATTGATCGAAGCAGGCATTAATAATGCAGATGCTTTTATCGCTGTTTCTTCTGGCGATAACTCAAACATCTTGGCCGCTCGCGTGGCTCGCGAAACTTTTGGTGTGAAGAACGTAATTGCTCGAATTTATGACCCACGACGTGCTGAAGTTTATGAACGCTTAGGTATACCAACTGTGGCAACTGTTTCTTGGACAGCAGATCAAATTTTAAGACACGTTGCTCCAATTGGTGCTGCTGAAGATTGGCATGACCCAAGTGGCAGTGTCACGTTAGCTGAAGTTACTTACCATGAATCCTGGGTTGGTCTAAATATTAAAAAGATTTCTGATGAAACCAACGCGAATATCGCGATAATCACCAGGTACGGAAAAGCTGTATTGCCCGATGAAAATTCAGTACTTCAAGATGGTGACGCGATTCACGTGCTTGCTAGGACTGAAGAGTTGCAACATTTAATTACAAAACTAGGTTCGGAGCGTAGTAACTAATGCGTATTGCTATTGCTGGTGCTGGCCAAGTTGGTCGCTCAATCGCTCGGGAACTTGCCGCCAATGGTCACAGCATATTGCTACTAGATCGTGATTCTTCAGTTCATAAAATCGCTGGCGAAAACATTGAAACTGTTCAAATTGATGCTTGCGAAATTGAATCATTAAGTGCGGCGAAACTTTCCGAGTGCCATGTGATGGTTGCCGCAACGGGTGACGACAAATCAAATCTGGTAATTAGCTTGCTTGCCAAAACTGAATTTGGTGTTTCACGCGTTGTAGCTCGCGTTAACCATCCAAAGAACGAATGGATGTTTGATGAGGCTTGGGGTGTTGATACTGCTGTGTCTACCCCACGAATTCTTTCAGCACTTGTTGAAGAAGCTGTAGCGGTTGGCGATCTCGTTAAGTTAATGTCACTTCGTCAAGGACAGGCAAATCTTTATGAATTCACTGTTGAAGCAAACAGTGCCCTTGCTGGAAAACGTGTAGGTGATATTCACTTCCCAATTGACACAACACTTCTTGCAATCCTTCGCGAACATCAAGTGATCACGCCTAGTAAAGATGATCCAGTTGAAGTTGGCGATGAATTGCTATTTGTTTCCATTGAAGAACAAGAAAAAGCTTTAGAGAAACTTCTTAAAGGCTAGTTTTTCGAATACTCATCGCATAGGTTGCATAGGCAGCTAATGCAAATAATGGCCAACCAAGTGCCAACTTGAAAAATCCAAGCGCAACAGTGTTATTGGCAAAATAAAGCGGCGCCATTACTAAAACTCTGATAGCAAAAACAGCAGTCCATAGAAATGTAAGCGCTCGGTACTTACGCATTAAATATTGATTAGTTGTCCAATTACTTGCTGAACCTTTTAGTGATTCGATCACATAACCAAGTAACGGTTTATTAATTGCAATGCTGATGATGCACGCAGCGCCATAAGCGACATTGGTCAAGATTCCAGGCAAGAAGAAGTTTTCTGATTTTCCACTTTTAGTGGCAAGCCAAGCAGAAAAGGCCAGACCAATTAGCCCAGCAATCACTTGAGTTAACTTTTGTTTTTGAACTAAGCGAATTACGGCAAGAACTAATCCAGCAGCTAAAGCGCTATAAACACTGACCCTTAAGTTGCTCTCGGTGCTCGCAAATGCAATAACGAAAATTATTGAAGGCAATCCACTTTCCAGCATTCCCCTTGGGCCACCGAGGGAATCAACTAGCAGTCTTGAATCATCTGCTAATTCATGTGTGATGGATTCTTCGTTGTGATTAGTCGACATCAGGAAGTAATTCATATCTTGGGTTATAAATCGCCGGCTGCATCTTGGGCCCACGTGATATTCGACCATCAACTAATAAAGTGCGACCTGCATGAACGCCTTTAATCTCGCGCCTACCAAGCCAAAGCAGTGTGATGTATCCGGTGCCATCCCATAGTTCAGCTTCAACCATTGGAACACTGTCTTGAGGTCTAACTCGCAGCGCGCGAATAGTTCCACGAACTTTAACTTGTTCGCCAACAACACATTGGGCTGCAGCGCTTGCGCCAATTGCTTCACTAGTGTTCCGAAGTGTGGCTGCATCAATTTCAGCTTGGTTTGCTGCCAAGGTTTTTAGGTAGTTGCCCACGCGACCCATATTTTTAACTTTACTAACTAAATTTCGATTTGAATCGTTGGTGACTGCGGTTGTGGCTTAGTTTGATCTGGATAAGTGATTGGCAGCCTTGCACCTGGTGCCATCGGTTCATCACCACGATCTATTACAAGATCAGCAATTAAATCATCAAGTTTCTGAATTGAATTTTCATCTGTGGCAGCTTCGCCGCTAACCACGATTCGCATGAACCAACGATCACCATTTATGCCAAGAAATCTGACTGCCTGGATAGTTGCATTGCCCTGCTGATCATAAGTTGGCATCACTGCATGAATCTCGGCACCAAAATTTCCACTCACCATTTTTGGTTGGACTTTTGTTTCTTCTAATCGCGCGGCAATTTCATATCTTGTTTCAGACCAAGAGTCATGATCTTTAGCGGCTGCAAAAACTTCAACAGTTGCGATCGACTTTTCATAGACCAACGAAACTGAAACTAGTTGCCCGTTTGTTTGATCAATCTCAGCTCTAACATCAAGGCCTGTTTTCATAGGTATCCAAATAGAACCAAGTACCAATCTGGTTCCATCATTGGCAACTTCATAACTATTTAATGGACCACTGCTCAATTTTTCACGCCCGTTGAGCCATGGCCCTTGTCACCGCGGACTGAATCGGGTAACTCGTGCACTTCTGTGAAATTGGCGCCAACAAATTCTTGGATAACAAGCTGCGCTATTCGGCTTCCAGCGGTTGCATTGAAAGTTTCAGTCGGATCCAG
>JBDLPR010000038.1:0-3619 GCA_039800985.1 Actinomycetota bacterium
AGCTAGGCGAAGTGCATGGCGACGGCTTGCATCTTGGGCAAGTTCAAGAGCATCTAATTCACTTGTGCCAACAAATGGGTAATTGCGAACTTCAACTAGACCAAGTCCAGCTAAGTGCAAACCAGCACGACGTAGCAAGCGCTGATTTGTGGTTAGACCACGTCCGTGTGGGCCAACCGGAAGACGGGTAGGAACTTTTTCATATCCATCAATACGAATAATTTCTTCAACTAGATCGATTGGCGTTGCAAGATCTGGTCGCCAAGATGGTGGCTTAACAGTCCAAGTGCTCTTTGATGAATCAACTTGGCAGCCAAGCGAGGTCAAAATCGCACTTGATGCATTTTCGTCATAATCGCGACCTGCGGTACGGGAAGTTAGCTGTGGATCAAAATCGATAACAACTGGGTTTGGTGCTGTTTCAACACCACTAACGCCTTCAAGTTTTGCGCCACCATACTGAATCAATAACTGAGATGCGCGAGCTGCGGCAATCGGTGGCAACATGCGATCTACACCGCGTTCAAACCTGCGTGATGCTTCTGAAGATAGTTTGTGGCGACGGCTAGTTTTTGCAACATAAACCGCATCAAAGTGCGCAGCCTCAATCACAATACGTGTGGTTCCATCTGTGATTTCGCTATAGGCACCGCCCATGACACCGGCCACAGATAAAGCTGCTTTATCGTCAGCGATTACTAAGTCATCTGTAGTTAGATCGCGCTTAGTGTGATCAAGGGTTTCTAGTTGTTCACCTTTTTTAGCGCGACGAGCACGGATAGTTCCATTGACTTTGTCAGCATCAAATGCGTGCAATGGTTGGCCAACTTCAAACATCACATAGTTAGTCACATCCACAGCAAATGAAATTGACCGAACGCCGACTGCTGCAAGGCGAGCCTTCATGAAATCAGGTGTTGGGGTTGCTGGGTTGAAGTTACTCAGCGTGTGCAGAACTAACAGATCACAAGAGTCGCGATCATCACTTGCTGCTTGGACTGCTTCCCCACTAGCTTCTGGAAGTTCTGGTAATTGAACACCTGGATCAACGAAAGCCTGCCCAGTTGCAATTGCGTATTCCCGTGCTAACCCACGAATTGAAAGTGCGTAACCACGATCTGGGGTAACTGCAATGTCTAAAACCTCTTCGCCAAGGCCAAGGATTGGGAATGCATCATCGCCAGGTTTAGCGCTACCGGCAGGCAAAATAATGATGCCATCGTGATCTTCACCAATACCAAGTTCTCTAGCAGAACAGATCATGCCATTTGAAGTCTTACCGTAAGTCTCACGAGCTGTGATCGTGAAGTCACCTGGAAGTGTTGTGCCTGGAAGAGCAACAACAACTAAGTCACCTTCGGCGAAGTTTCTAGCACCACAAATAATTCCGTTAGTTTGCTTGCCCAGGTTTACGGTGCAGAAACGAATTGGCTTTTTAAAATCAGTTAGTTCTTCGATCTTTTCAACTAGACCTACGACAAGTGGTCCGCGAACATCGCCAACTGATTCAACGCTTTCAACTTCAAAGCCAACACTTAAAAGGCTGGCGGCAACATCGCGACCAGTTACGCCATCTTCGATGGAAACAAATTCTTTAAGCCAGGAAACAGGTAATTTCATTTAAACACCTAGACCAAATGCTCTAGTGAAACGAATATCGCCTTCAACCATGTCTCGCATGTCAGTAATGCCATGGCGGAACATAAGTGTGCGCTCAAGGCCCATGCCAAAGGCAAAACCTGAGTACTCATTTGGATCAATTCCAGCAGCGATCAAAACTTTTGGATTGACCATGCCACAGCCGCCCCATTCAATCCAGCCTTCTGATCGACAGGTGCGACAAGCGTTATCTGGGTTATCAACTGATGCGCCGCGGCAAGCAAAGCACTGCAGATCAACTTCAGCTGATGGTTCAGTGAACGGGAAATAAGAAGGGCGAAGTCGAGTCACAATGCCTTCACCAAACATCGTTGAGGCGAAGTGATCAAGCGTTCCTTTTAGATCAGCCATCGTGATGTTCTTATCAATTACAAGTGCTTCAACTTGATGGAATACCGGTGAGTGAGTTGCATCAAGTTCGTCAGTGCGGAAAACACGGCCAGGACAGATCACATAGATCGGCGGCTGGCTAGTTAACATCGTTCTGATCTGAACAGGTGAGGTGTGAGTTCTAAGCACCAATCCAGAATCTTCGTTGCCAACAAAGAAAGTGTCTTGCATTGTCCTGGCTGGGTGGTTTGGTGCGATGTTTAGCGCATCGAAGTTAAACCATTCGGCTTCAACTTCAGGACCTTCAGCAACTGAATAACCAAGAGCTAAGAACACATCTGCGATCTGTTCTTGAATTGTGGTTAGCGGATGACGAGCGCCTTTTGGTGAAACCGAGACAGTTGTGACATCAACAGTTTCAGTTTCAAGAAGCGCGGCATCACGTGCTTTTTCAAGTTCTTCAGTGCGGGTGGCTAGTGCGGCATTAACTTTGCCACGAGCCTCGCCCATTTTCTTTCCAGCATCTGCTTTAGCTGCTGGTGGCAAGGCGCCGATTTCACGGTTAGCAAGTGCTAGTGGTGAGCGATCACCACTGTGAGCCAAGCGGGCTTCTTTAAGTTGTTCTAAATTGCTAGCTGCTTTGATCGCTTTAATCGCATTATCAACAGCTTCGTTAAGCGCGCTATCTGAAAGTGCACTTACCTGTTTAGGGTCAAATGACTTATTGGGCGCAGACATAACTTAAATCTTACAAGTTTCTAACTATTTACCTTGTAATGCTGTGCTCACCCAGAGCGTTGGCCGATGCATACAAACAAATTGCACTAGCCGTTGCCAAGTTGAGTGATTCAGCCTGTCCATAAATTGGAATCGCAACCACTTGATCAACTTGGCTGATTACTTCTTCTGGAATCCCCCAGGCTTCGTTACCAAATACCCAAAGAGTTGGTTTTGATAGCTGCACATCCTGATAGAGATTTACGCCACTGCCATCAGCTGCTAACACCTGCATCCCAGCTGCTTTTGCTTTAGCAATCACATCGGCTAATTCATGCCCGGTTGCGATTGGCAAATGGAATAGTGAACCAACCGATGAGCGCACAACTTTTGGGTTAAACAGATCGACAGAATCTTTTGAAAAAACCACACCAGCAGCACCCGCTGCATCTGCTACGCGAATTACCGAACCTGCATTTCCAGGATCGCGAACTGCCGTTAAGGCAACGGCTAACTTGGTGCCAGGTTTGATTACTTCATCAATCCCGTTTTCCCACATCTCAACCACAGCTGTCATTCCTTGTGGTGTGACGGTGCTAGAGAACTGTTCGATTACTGCCTGCGAACAAACTGTTGGAATCGCCCCAGCAGCGTTAGCGCTATCGGCGATTTCTGGATAACGATCAAGTGCTTCTTGGGTTAAAAATAATTCTTTAATGCGACCACTAGTGGCTGCTTCGCGACAGGCTTGTGGGCCTTCGGCTAAAAATAAATTGTCTTCTTCGCGTAAACCACGCTTTAACAAACGACGTGCGCGCCCCACAATGGGAGCGCGCACGTTAGTTAGAACCATTTAGGTTTTTAAGTACAGCTCTACTTAGCTGCTGGTAGTGCCTTGGCTGCTGCCTGCACT
>JBDLPR010000039.1:0-5676 GCA_039800985.1 Actinomycetota bacterium
GGCACGTTAATGCCAACCATGCCAACTTGAACTTCATTTTGGAAGCGACGTGCTGCGCCACCATCATTAGTGAAGATTGCTACGCCATTGCCGTATTCGTGGTCGTTAATTAGCTTTAGGCCTTCTTCGTATGAGTTAACGCGAACCACTGAAAGTACTGGCCCAAAGATTTCTTCTTTGTAGATGGACATGTTGGTCTTAACTTCATCAAACAGTGTTGGACCAACGAAGAAGCCTTCGCCATCTGCATCTGGTTCAACGCCGCGGCCATCAACAACAACCTTGGCACCTTCGCTAACGCCAGCATCGATGTAACCCTTGACTTTGTCGCGGTGTGCTGAGGTAACAAGTGGACCCATGTCACAGCCACGTGTGCCATCGCCAGTGCGAAGTTTGCCCATGCGATCAACGATCTTTGAGATTGTGGCATCTGCAATTGGTTCAACTGCAAGTAATACTGAAATCGCCATACAACGCTCGCCAGCAGAACCGAAGCCTGCGTTTACTGCAGCATCAGCAACTAGATCTAGGTCAGCATCTGGAAGAACAAGCATGTGGTTCTTTGCCCCACCAAGTGCTTGTACGCGCTTGCCGTTCTTTGTTCCCGTTTCATAAATGTATTTAGCAATTGGAGTTGAGCCCACAAATGAAATGCTCTTAACATCAGGATTTTCTAGAAGGCCATCAACAGATTCTTTGTCGCCATGAACCACGTTGAATACGCCATCAGGAAGTCCTGCTTCTTTCCAAAGTCCGGCGATGAAGTTCTGTGATGATGGATCTTTTTCAGAAGGCTTAACAATTACGGTGTTACCAGCTGCAATTGCAATTGGGAAGAACCACATTGGAACCATTGCTGGGAAGTTAAACGGAGAGATGATGCCAACAACACCAAGTGGTTGGCGGATTGAGTAAACATCAACACCAGTTGAAACTGATTCGCTGTATGAACCCTTTAGTAAATGTGGAATCCCACATGCGAATTCAACCACTTCTTGACCGCGAGTAACTTCACCAAGTGCATCTGAGAGCACCTTGCCGTGTTCGGCAGTGATGATTGCAGCTAATTCTTCTTTGCGTTCATTAAGTAATTCGCGGAATGCAAAAAGTACGTTTGCACGCTTTGTTAATGAAGAAGCGCCCCACTCAACACCGGCACGCTTCGCAACTGCTACTGCTTCATCCAAAACTTTTCTGCTAGCAAGATCGACTTCACCAGTTTGCTTGCCTGTTGCTGGATTAAAAACCGGTGCAGTTCGTTCTGCTGTACCGCTCCATGGTTTTCCATCGATCCAGTGGGTAATCCGAGTGGCCATTTTCTAAGGCTCCTTTATTGCGACTTGAAAGATAATCTACATCCATCTTTCAGTTGTCTTACAATCGCATACCTCAATGGCTTACACTTAAAAACACCTAAATAGTCTTCGGGGGAAATATGGCTCAAATTCGCAAAAGCGTAGTCACAGTAGATGAAATCATCGAAGAAAGTGGCAAGGCAGTTACCAAACGAATTGTAAAAGTTATTGCAGCGGCGGTTGTTAAGAATCCACTTGCTGGCAAACCGCTAGTTGCTGACTTAACTGAACTTGAATTAATGAGTGCAGAAATAACTCAGTACTTATCTGAAAAAGCTATGGCAGCGCTATCCAGTATTGGGCTAAAGCCAAGTGATGTAACGGGTTATGGGAAAGGCGCAATAGTCGGCACAAATGGCGAATTAGAACACACCGCAGCAGTGTTACACCCACGCTTTGGTGCCCCAGTTCGCGCAGCAATTGGCGGTGGAGCTGAGATCATTCCGGGAACTAAGAAAGTTGGGGCACCTGGGTCATCTATCACCATGCCGATTGGAAATAAAGACGACCGTTGGGTATTTGATGACATGGATTCAGCTGAAATTACTATTAGCGATGCCCCTCGTGCAGATGAGATGTTGATTGCTGTGGTCTTTGCAGTTGGCGGTCGCCCACATGCACGTGTAACAAAAGTGAAATAGGTCAAATACATGTTTAAAGCAATCATCCTGCTCAAGCGCAAATCAGAACTAACTCATGAAGAGTTTGCAGACTGGTGGCTAAATCACCACACTGTGAAAGTTAAAACACTTCCAAATGTAAGAAAAGTCTGTTTCAACTTGGTCGATAATGATGGACCGTTTGATGGAGTATCTGAACTCTGGTTTGACAGTAAAGAAGACTTTGAAGCTGCCTACGCTACCCCTGAAGGCAAAGCGGTGGCTGAGGACACTTTGTCCAAAGTTGAAACTCGAGAACGATTGTTTGTAACTGAAAACGCAATAGTCGGATAACGGAAAATGGCTGAAACACTAGAGATTAAAACAGTCGATGTTCATGCAGCTGGTGAACCAGGGCGCGTAATCACCAACATGGGTCACTTAGTTAAAGGTGACACAATGGCGCAGCGTTTCGCCTATGCCACTAAAGAACTTGGCTGGCTAAAGAACATTGTGCTTCGTGAACCTCGAGGATATCCAGCACTGTGTGCAGCGCTAATTCTTCCTCCAGTTTCACCGGAATCTGATTTCGGCATGATCGTGTTGGAACAGTCTGCATTCACTGCAATGTCAGGCAGTAACACAATGTGTGCGGTTACCGCAGCACTTGAAACTGGAATTGTTCCAATGAAGGAGCCATTCACCACGGTCACCATCGACACAGCAGTTGGCCAAGTTGTTGTGAAGGCGGAATGTAAAAATGGCAAAGTCTTGAATATGGCCATCGACAATGTCGCCTCGTGGGTTGTTGAATTAGATCGAGTTATTAAAGTTCCGCAATACGGCACAATTAAAACCGATATTGTTTTCGGCGGTCAGTTCTATGCGCAATCTGATATTTCTCAATTTGGCGTTGAAATTGATCCAAAGAATGCCAGAGAAATTTCCCGTATTGGCTCTGCTATTCGAGCAACAGTTAACGCGGAAATGAAACAACACCACCCAGATAATCCAGATTTAACTTACGTAAATTTAGTGATGCTTCATAACGGCGATCGCAAGCCTGGAAAGCAATCACGTAACGCTGTAGTCATTCCATCGGGTGATCCAAAAATGGATAATCCAGAATCCTGGGGAGGAACAATTGACCGCTCCCCTTGCGGAACTGGAAGTTCAGGTCGGATGGCTGCCCTTCATGCACGTGGACAACTAGCTGTTGGCGAAGAGTTCTCTCACAAGAGCATTCTGGATACTGAATTTATTTGCACAATTCGAGGTGAAGCAGACGCTTATGGCAATAAGGCAATCCTGCCAACTATCAAGGGTTCAGCATGGATTAGCGGAACTGCAACTTGGTCAGTAGATCCAACAGATCCGTTTTCAGAAGGCTACCGATTAGGTGACATTTGGGCGCTTGGTTAAGAATTTTAAAAATCCAAAATAAAAAGGACCGGAATAATTCCGGTCCTTTTTATTTGTGGAGCTAAGGGGATTTGAACCCCTGACCCCTTGCATGCCATGCAAGTGCGCTACCAGCTGCGCTATAGCCCCGTCGAACTTGAACTACTTTAGTGCACCTAAATACCCTTGCGAAATTGGGTAATTATTTGTCATCACCCATTGCCGGTTCAGGCAATGATCCAGCGTTGTATTCCTGTAATCGCCAATTAAGTCCGGCTGGTCTTGGTGTGGCTGGATCTAATTCTGTTAAGACTGTCCACTGCGCATTAGCCAGTACGCCAAGTGCTGCCCACTGGGCTGGTTCAAGTCCAAGTAGTCGACCAAGTCCAGCGCGAAGGGCACCACCATGAGAAGCAACTACTAAAGTTCCATTTGCTGGAACATCAATTAGTGCGCGATCAATCGCTCTAATAACTCGATCAGCAACTTCCAATCTGTTTTCGCCACCACCAGGTCTGATATCTGAATCGCCACCCCATGCTGCAAACTCTGCTGGAAATCTTTCGATGATCTCAGTTCTTGTTAATCCTTGCCAGACACCAGCAAAAGTTTCGCGTAAATCTGGATCTGTGCCAACTGGTAATCCAGCAAGGGAGCCAAGTGCTTCGCCGGTTACGCGAGCTCGTTCAAGATCACTTGAAACAATCTTCACGGGCTTAAGGCCAATTAATGTCTGGGCCGCACGTCTAACTTGATCAATGCCTACTTCATCAAGTGGCACATCTTCTTGGCCCTGGAAGCGATTGATTGAATTCCATGAAGTTCGTCCATGTCGCCATAAGACTATGCGGCGATTGCTCATACTAAATCAACTTTGATATGCGGGCAGTCGCGCCATAAACGTTCAAGATCATAAAGAGTTCGTTCTTCAGCTTGTTGAATGTGAACCACAATGTCGAAGTAATCCAGCAGGACCCATTTGCCTTCGCGTTCACCTTCATGACGAATTGGCTTTAATCCCTTTTCACTTAATGCTTTTTCAACCGCATCCACAATTGCACCGACTTGTGGTTCATTGTTCGCAGAGGCAATCACAAAGATGTCAGTGATAACTAAATGGTCACTGACATCTAGCAGGGCGATATTCTCAGCTTTCTTATCATGCGCTGCTTGAGCTGCAATTTTGGCAACTTCTATTGCTTGAGGTGAGGCTGACAATCTACTTCGCTTTCTTAACCTGTTTTTTTCTTAACATAGTCTGCGCCGATCACTAATCGAACATCCGCATAGCCAGCCAAGGTGAAATCCCAAGTTTCAGTGATTTCTTCAAGCCCAAGTTTGGCTTTGAGTTTTTCAATATCATCTTTGTTGACGCTGGCGCTTGTTCGAATTGTGGTCACTTCTGGTGTGCGAATGTAACCACCATCAATAAAATCAAATCCAAGCTCTGCGATTTGGCTTGCAATCAGCGCACGGTCAGTCGGTAATGAGGTTGCGACTTCCACACGCATATTGGTGTCAGTGAAGTGCATCAAAGATCTGGGGGCTATTTTGGCAACTTTTTTAAAATTATCTGGCTGTCTAACTCGAAGCCAATCTGATCCAGCACTTAATTGCAGCTCGGATGGATCGGTAATAACACTTGTGAATTTAACGCTTTGCCAAAGATTTTCTTGATTTAACGAAACCAGAAACTTTGAAATATCAGCCGTTGAGACGTTTGATCGCGCAAGTGAACCTAAAGCCACAATAGTTTCTTCCGCTTTGGCTAAATCCTGTGGAAGTTTACTAAACAGTGCGCGAAGAATTTCATTCATGCGCTCAACTTGATCATCTTCGGTTTCGATTACCTGGCGGATCATTGCATATCCAGCTGCATGTTGGCCATCTAAAGTTTGAATACCAGGTGCAACATACTTTGCTTCTTCTTGTGGGCCACTTACTAATAATCCTGATTTCGCATCGACTTGGACACCGCCAACGCTGTCGACTAAACCGGCGATGGCTAAACGTTGCATAGTTAGTGTGCCATCGATGCGAATACCAGTTGCAGACGCTAAAGCCTGTGCAACCACATCTGGTGCAACTTGTGTCCCCGCTTGGGCGGCCGTCATTAGACCTGCGTTGCCAAACAGCGATACAACTCTTGGTGAAATATTAAATATCCGCAGACCTACTTTTTCTTCTTTAACTAAAAGAGCAAGTCCACCCGTCTGTTTGTCATCGGCTGCCAACTGAATCAAAAGTGTTTTCAGCTCACCTGCTTCAACAGGATTGGTCACCACATCCGGCTGCTGTTGACCGCGAATAAAGAAAAAAGT